>JAGXII010000020.1 GCA_024635735.1 Christiangramia sp.
ACTTATAGGAGTGATCATGCTTATTTTTATTATGATCCCATGGGTTCAGAAAAAGCGCAAAAGTTTTGAGCTAAGCGGATTTAAATTGATATCAAAACTAAAAAATTCCCTGGGTAAGGAACTCAAAAAGAAACGCCCTGATACTTTTTTTACTGTAGGCTTTCTAAACGGACTATTGCCATGCGGGCTGGTTTATATGGCGGTGCTGGGTTCGGTTGCAACCGGAAATGCCCTTAGCGGCGGTTTGTATATGATGGTTTTTGGCCTGGGAACTATCCCGCTGATGACTACGGCGATCTGGATAGGAAATTTTCTTTCGGGAAAAGTGCGACAGCACATTCGCAGGAGTATACATGTTTTTCTAAGTATTATAGCGGTACTTTTTATTCTAAGAGGATTGGGTCTCGGGATTCCCTATATCTCACCAAAGGAGCATATTGAGGAGGTTGGAGCAGCATATGAATGCAATTCAACTTAACTAAAGATAAACTCAAAAAATTTCAATTATGAAAATGCTTAAATTTTTACCATTAGTAGATTACGGTTTGGGAACCGGGATTATTATCGTATTCGGGATAGTTTGTATTGTGCTAATGCTGGTGGTTCACAGTATGATCACCTCAGATAAAAAGAAGGATTACTAGGGGATTTCCCCTAATTTTCGTCATAGTATTTCAGTGATTCGGAAAATAGAATTTTAGTCCTTAAATTTACAATGTAATTATCTGTAAAAGGGTAATTCGAAGGCTAACTGGTTATGCGTTTGTATGACGGTTAGCCTTTTTTTATTTGTGTTTTTCGCTAGAATGGCATTGAATTGAACGCTTTCGCTCATTTAACCATTGTTAATATCGTCTTAATAAAATCCTTCCAAAACTTTCTTAAACAGCTATTTATGAGGGTGAGAATGCCTAAATTATTCCCAGTTTACATAATTTAAAATTTGAGATTTGGGGCATTTTAAATTGAGAATTCTGTATTCCCTATTATTCGTTTTGGGAATTACCGGTAAGGTTATTGGGCAGGATGCAAGATCAGTTCAACGAGTTAAGTTAATCGAGCCTTTTATTAAGGCCGAAAATGTACAAATTCAACAGGATTCTGAAAAGAATCTCTGGATAACCACGCCGGTTAAAATTCTCAGGTATAGCTCGGCTGAGGTTCATGATTACAACAAATTCCGCGGCGTACCGAAAGAGATAGGGAGCGAGTTTATCGCCACTTATACCGATTCAGAAAATAAAATCTGGCTCGCGGGTAACCAGGGAATCGCTGTTTTCATACCAGAACAGGACTCATTTGAATTTATAAGCAATACTACAGGTCGCATTTACGCAATGCGGGAGGATGCCGGAAAACAACTCTGGATCGCAGCCGAAAATGGCGTTTTTAAACTGAATATCAACTCAGATAAAAAAGATTTTGGGCTTTCCAGATTTCTTTCAGAAAATACTATAGCGGCAGATATTGCCATTATTGGTAACCAGATTGTTTTTGCCGGTCCCAACGGTATCCTAACGATCAACCGTAAGTCGGGAAAGTTTGATAAGATAGATATGGGATATTATCAGAATCTTCAAATTACCAGTTTACTTTCGGTAGACGATTTTATTGTGCTGGGCACCCAGGAAAACGGGCTCTATAAAACAGATATCGAATTCAAGAATATTCAACGGGTTTATACCCTGCCATATGCCGTTGCAAATAAAGAAATCACCTCCCTTGAAAATTTTGAAGATGAGATCATTGTTTCCACCAATGGAGCGGGCCTTGTAAGACTTAACAAAGAACTAGAACTGTTAGAAGGTCCCGATAGCAAATATCCGGAGAATGTTTACGCGAGTTATCTCGATAAGCAAAACCTGCTCTGGATAGTAGCGAAAGAAGGTTTGTTTCTTCAGAATTTTGCCGGATTCGCCGTGGAAAGGCTTATGCATAATCCCGAGAAGTATTCCAGCCTTGGCGATGACTTTGTAACAGCGACAGAAAAAGATACACAGGGGAATGTTTGGTTTGGAACCGGAAAGGGATTGAGCATCTGGAATCCCGGGAATAACAGCTGGAGACATATCGAAAATCTCAATTTCACCCGTCAATTAAAAATGCCCGATCATATTACCGATATGGCTGCGCATGCAGAACATATGTGGGTAGCTACGGCAAATGACGGAGTTTATAAGATCAATATTTATACCTTACTTCGCGCACATTACTCGGTAGACGCGCTGTTTAAAACTCAAATTCAGTCGGCTAAGACACTTTTTATAGATTCACAGGAAAATGTATGGATTGGTGGCGAAGATGGCTATCTAACCCAGATAAAATCAAATTCTGATATCAGGAATTATCCTATCAAAGATGTACAGCAGATATCAGAACTTGGTCCTAAAAAGATTATCGTAGCGACCCGGTCAAAGGTGTATTCCCTGAATCCCGCTTCCGGCAGAATCACCGATATCAATAAGCTGAATGCGAGCAAAGGACTTTCATATTACGGAATAAATGATTTCAAGATCACCAATACAGGCCTGGGAATTGTTGCTACAGAAGGAGCCGGGGTGTTACTCTATGATTTCGATAATGAAAAACTTGAGATCCTTAATGAAGAAAACGGACTTCCTTCAGCAAATATTACCGGGATCGAATGGCTTTCAAACGATGAGTTCTGGATAGCTACAGATAATGGTTTGGCCTATTACAATAAGAATGAAGGATCTGTAAAGGTGTTTTCTGAACTTAATGGACTTACCACCAATGAGCTCACTACTCATTTTGAAAGACTTAAAGACGGTACTCTTATTCTGGGAAGTACCAAAGGAATCAATATTTTTAAACCTAAAACACTTCTGGCTCAGAATGAATTCAAACCGGATCTTCGCTTTGAGAATTTTGTTCTCCCGTCTAAAGACAATAAAAAATCGAAAATAGCATTAGCCGGGAAAGATGAAATTAAAGTGAATCAGGATGCTGGATTCCAGATTACGTTTAAAGGTCGTTCCAATTTAAATCCTGAAGCAATCAGGTATTCCTGGAAGCTTGAAGGGCTTGAAGAGGAATGGAGTAAGGAATCTACTTTTAACAGTGTAAGTTATTCCGGTCTCGCTCCGGGAACCTATACCTTTAAAGTAAGGTCAAAACTTGGAAATACCGGATGGACAACGCCAGAATCATTTAATATTGAAGTTGAACCTGTGGGAGGAACCATAAGTACGGTCTATTTATTCATGGGAATAGGTGTCATTTCTATGGTTTTTATCTTCGCTTTTGTTTTTATTCGAAAATCCAGAAATGCCGATCTTCTCGCCAAAGCTGAATTAAGAAACCAACTGCAGAAAGAATTTAAGAAACCGGTGGAAAGTGCGGTACATTCTCTAAGCCAGATTTCAGCTTCTGCTGAGGCGGGGAATAATGAAGATCTGCAGCGATATGCGGCAAGATTTGATGAACTTTTCAATCAGATTCTCAATTTCAATTATGAGGAATCTGCATATGAAATTTCAAAAATTGACCTTCACCGTCACCTTCCTGAATTTATGAGTGACTTTGAGCCGGTTTTCGAAGAGAAATCCCTGGAGATGATGATCAATGATCAGTGGGGACAGTCGGAATTCTTTTATAACAGGGAAATTCTGGATAAGATTTTCTTTAGCCTGGTTTCAGGAAGCGCCTGCTATTCCTTTAAAGGCGGTAAGATCATTATCAATATTATAGAAACCAACGTGGGAGATCTTAAGCTGCAAATCACCGATAATGGCCGTGGAATTCCTGATGGAGAAATTAAAGTGCTGGAGAAGAAGAAATCCATAAGCAATGATCGTAAGTATCGAAAATCAGGTCTTCACTACGTTCTGCAGGCAAAAGAGTTAATCCTGAAGAGTGGTGGAAGTTTTACCTACGAAACAGAAAAGAATGAAGGTTCCACGTTTACAGCTGTCCTTAAGAACCGCAAGGGAGATTACAGGAAAGTACCGGAACGTGCAGCGGCGATTTTCAAAAATGAAAAAGCCAAGGGAAAACCAAAGACCGAATTTCCAAAAGAGCTGAATAACCTAAGTGAAAGCAAAATTCTTGTCATTGAGGATAACGTGGAAATACGTGATATGCTCCTTAAGAATATTGGCAGGTATTGCCAGGTTTATCAGGCTGCTACTGCCGAAGAAGGAATGGAAAAAGCGGGAATGATCTTCCCTGATATTATTATTTCGGCTACGGTATTGCCAGATATGAACGCCTTCCAGCTTACTAAAATGCTCAAAAGAAATATTGGCCTGAACCATATCAATATTTTTATGGTTGCCGATGATGATCTTGTGATTGGAAAGGAACAATTGGCAGGTCTCACAGAGGTTATTAGAAAACCTATCGATATGAATTTACTGCTAACAAAGGTTAGTAAAATTCTGAAGTGGCAGCAGGAATTGCGAAACTCCTATGTAAATTCATTTAAAGAAAATAAGGAGGTTTCATATCGCAGTGAGAGCGACGAGAAATTTATTGCCAATCTTGTGGATATCATTATTCAGAATATCAAGAACGAGAATTTTAGCGTTCATGACCTAAGTGCAAAAATAGGGGTTAGCAGTAACACACTTTTCATGAAACTTAAAAGTCTCGTTAACCTTTCGCCACAGGATTTCATGGAATTCACAAGGCTGAATTACGCCCGTGACCTTATGGAGCGTGGAGATCTTAATGTAATGGAGGTTGCTTATAACTCGGGATTCTCAAGTCCTAAACTATTCTACAGCTCCTTTAAAAAGTTCTATGGCCATATGCCCGGAAGTTCTGTAGAAAAACCAACATAAATTAAATTTTGCCCTGACGAAAAAGCGCCTGTACGGATTTCCATACAGGCGCTTGTTATTTATTAATGGTTGTGGAACTATCCTACCAGATGGATCTCACTGAAATCTTTATTAACGATCATAGTTTTTTCCTCCGGATTGAATTGAACCACTTCTGGTTTCACCTCTTCGTTTTCAAAGAATATTTTCTTGATCTGGAAAGGAAAGCCGTGGAAATGTAATTTGAAGTTGGTATAGGGCGCAGAATATTTGCCGTGTTTATGCTGCTGGATAATAATTTCTCCCTCTCTACCGGTAAATTTAAAAGTACGAAGGCTGAAAATTCCCTGTCTATAATCATACCCATCGTGGGAATCTTCATAGAATTCTGAATTTTCTTTACCCATTTTATAATAGATATCCAGGCTTAACTGTTCAATTTTCTTCTCATCTACATATTGCTGAACCGGATATTTTGGAATAATCGCACCTTCTTTAATAAAGATAGGCATAGTATCTAATGGCGCGTCTACCCACAACTCCTTACCACCGGTAACTTGTTTGTCTGTCCAGAAATTAAACCATTTCCCTCGTGGAATGTACATTCTTCTACCCTGTACATTTGGTTCCTGAATTGGACAAACCAGTATCTGGTTTCCGAAGATAAATTCGTCAGATCTGTAATGGGTTTGTACATCTTCCTGATCATAATATACCAGAGGTTTTAGTATTGGCAAGCCTTCCTGAATATATTTATAGAAAGCTGTGTATAGGTAAGGCAGCAACTGGTATCTTAACTCTACATATTTTCTGGCAATATCAAGAACTTCTTCCCCAAAGAACCATGGTTCCTGTTCCCCATGATCTCCTGAAGAGTGTACGCGGCAGAAAGGATGGAAGATTCCCAACTGTAACCATCTGGTATAAAGTTCTCCTGAAGGCTGTTCGGCAAATCCGCCAATATCAGAACCTGCGAAGCTCATACCGCTCATGCAAAGTCTTTGTATCTGTACGTTGGCAAGCCACAAATGCTCCCAACTAGCGACATTATCTCCGGTCCAGGTGGAAGTATAACGTTGACCACCCGAGTAATTCGCACGGGTAATGATAAATGGTCTTTTCGGGAAGTTAAATTTCTTTACACCTTCATAAGTAGAGCGGGCCATCTGCATTCCGTAGACATTATGAGCTTTTCTATGGCTGCATGGATGCCCGTCATAATCATGGCGAACATCAAAAGGGAAAGTCTTTCCCGGAACCTCCATTACGGCAGGCTCATTCATGTCATTCCAGATTCCTTTTACTCCAATTTCTCCAATTATTTCCCGGTAGAGACTGCTCCACCATTCCCGAACTTCAGGATTGGTGAAATCGGGGAAATAACATTCACCCGGCCATACTTTACCACGCATATATGGGCCATCTGCTCTCCGGCAGAAATAATCCTTTTCCAGCGCTTCTTTAAATACGGGATAATTAAGGTCTATTTTAATCCCCGGATCAATGATCGCCACGGTTTTAAACCCATCCTGTTCCAGTTCCCTTACCATTCGTTTTGGATCCGGGAAATAATCTTTATTCCAGGTAAAACATCTAAACCCATCCATATAGTCTATATCCAGGTAAATGGCATCACATGGGAAGTTTAATTCCCTGAATTTAGAGGTGATCTCTTTTACTTTACTTTCGGGATAATAACTCCATTTACACTGGTGGAATCCAAGAGCCCACATAGGAGGAAGTTCTGGCTTTCCGGTAAGATCTGTATAAGTTGTGACCACATCGGTCATTTGAGGGCCATAAATGAAATAATAATTCATTTCTCCTCCATCTGCCCAGAAACTGGTCACATTTCGTCTTTCATGACAGAAATCGAAATGAGTTTTAAAGGTATTGTCAAAAAAGATTCCGTAAGAAATTCCGCTGTGAAGCCCTATATAAAAAGGGACTGCTTTATAAAGCTCGGCAGTATCTTTTCCAAAGGCATACTGGTCGGTATTCCAAAGACTGAGTCTTTTTCCTTTCAGGTTAAAATTGGTAGGTTTATCTCCAAGCCCAAAGTAATTTTCCTGATCTCTTGAAGACTTACTCATTTTCACAAAATTCCCGCCAAATTCAAAGGTCTCCTCCCAATGGAATCCAAGTTCATCTTCCAGGACAGGTTTACCCTCAAGATCATACATTCCTACTCTGAGGTCTTCTTTGGCAACTTTACAAATGAATTTTTCGGTAGTAATCTGTACATGGGAGTCTTTGTCTTCTACCTGAAGCTGATTAAATCCGTGTGGATGATCTTCATCAACCGCATATGAAAAATCGTTTTCAAATATTCCGTTGGTCGAATACCGGAATCTGAGCATGTTATCACGGAGCACTGTAATTTGAAGCCGTACCCCATTTTTAGTGATAAAATTGATAGTATCCTGGTCGTGATCGAATGATATTAATCCGGTTGGGTATAGATTCCCCTTATGTTCAAGTTCTGTATTGGTAATCATAGTCTTACACTCTTTAAAAGAAAGTTACAAAAGAAGCTTATTCCATTGTAAAATTATAGACTTGTTTATAAAATTTGAAAAACAACTGCTGCCAATGGCGGAATGGTTATTTTAGCTGAATAGTCCCTGGCGTGTAAAGGTTTTTTTTCAATTTTTACAGGTTTGTTTTTAACTCCGGAACCTCCATATTTACTGTCATCAGAATTAAAAATTTCTTTTAGCTTCCCGGAATGAGGTAGTCCTATGCCATAATCATTAAGAACAGAAGGGGTGAAATTGCAAACCACAATCACTGAATCTTTAGGATCTTTTCCCTTTCTTATAAAACTCAAGACTGAATTTTGACTGTCATCGTAGGCGATCCATTCAAAACCTTCGGCACTAAATTGCTTTTCATGGAGCGCAGGCTGATTTTTATAAAGTTTATTTAGCGCGATCATAAGGTCTTTAATTCCCTTATTCGGAGCATTTTCAAGTAGGTGCCAGTCGAGGCTGGTATCGTAATTCCATTCTTCATACTGTCCAATTTCGGCACCCATAAATAAGAGTTTTGCTCCCGGATGCGTAAACATATAAGATAAAAGAAGTCTCATGTTGGCAAATCGCTGCCACTCATCACCAGGCATTCTTCCCAGCAGGGATTTTTTCCCGTAAACCACTTCATCATGACTCAGAGGAAGTGCAAAATTTTCGGTGAAAGTATACGTCATACTGAAGGTGATATCGTTTTGATGATATCGCCTGTAAATAGAATCCTTTTTAAAGTATTCCAGCGTGTCGTGCATCCATCCCATCATCCATTTCATTCCAAAACCAAGTCCGCCAAGATCTACCGGTCTCGAGACCATCGGGAAAGAAGTGGATTCTTCAGCGATTGTTTGTATGCCTTCAAAACTGCCATACACTTCTGTATTCAGTTCTTTGAAAAAGCTAATGGCATCAAGGTTTTCCCTGCCGCCATGTTCATTTGGTTCCCATTCACCATCTTCCCTGGAATAATCCAGATATAACATGGAGGCTACGGCATCTACACGAAGCCCGTCTGCATGGTATTTATCCAGCCAGAAGACTGCATTACTTATAAGGAACGAGCGTACCTCGTTGCGGCCGTAATTAAAAATAAGGCTCTTCCAGTCAGGATGGTAACCTTTTTTTGGGTCGGGATGTTCGTATAAATGTGATCCGTCAAATTGTCCCAGGCCGTGTTTATCATCGGGGAAGTGGGATGGAACCCAGTCCAGAATAACTCCAATCCCGGCTTTATGAAAAGCATCCATGAGTTCCATAAATTCCTGCGGATCTCCAAACCTTGAGGTGGGAGCAAAATAACCCGTTAACTGGTAACCCCAGGAAGGCCCGTAAGGATACTCCATTATTGGCATAAATTCTACGTGGGTGAACCCTAATTCTTTTACATAACTCACAAGCTCATCGGCCATTTCAGAATAAGTAAGAGAACGGTGCTCATCCATATTTTTTCTCCAGGAGCCTAAATGGACTTCATAAATGGAAAATGGCTTATCCAACGTATTCTTTTCTTTTCTGGTAGACATATATTTTTTGTCTTTCCACTTATAGTCCAGATCCCACACGATAGAAGCGGTATTTGGCGGAAGCTCGCAGCGAAGTGCATAAGGATCGGCCTTTTCAAGCTTCATATCATTATTATGAGATTGAATCTTGTATTTATATTTATCACCTTTTTTTACGCCGGGAATAAAGCCTTCCCATATCCCGCTATCATTCCATCTTACATTTAAAGGATGATCACCTTCGATCCAGTAATTGAAATCTCCAATTACTGAAACATGTTTTGCAGACGGGGCCCAGACAGCGAAATAAACGCCTTCCTCACCATTCAGTTCCATGGGATGTGAACCAAACTTTTCATAGAGCCTGAAATGTTTTCCTGCCCGGAATAGGGATATATCGAAATCTGAAAATAAAGAGTGTACCTGTACTTCTTTTTTCATAGTATTTTTAATTTTTCTTATTCTTTAATATGCTGGAAATTCCTCTCAGCGGGATAATGGTCCAGCGGGGCCTGGAATTTAGTTCATATCCCAGTTCATAAACTGCTTTTTCAAGCAGGCAATAATCCAGCAGAAATTCTATTTCCCGTTTATAGCCAATATTAAGGTTTTCTTCCTGAACTTTCTTTACATATGTCTCCATAAAGACGGCAATCATATATTTATAAAGAACTTCCCCGGCTTTAAAAAGATCTTCTTTTGAGCTTCCAAAATCGTCATTATTAAAAATCGTTGAATAAATCGCGTAATGGAAAGACCGGAACATCCCTGCGACATCCTTTAACGGGGGCTGTTTTACTTTCCTGTCCTGGATGGTACTTTCCGGTTCCCCTACGAAGTCCAGGAGATAGAAGTCATCTTCGTGAACAAGTACCTGGCCCAGGTGATAATCGCCATGGATCCTTATGCGTTCGCTTTTCATTTTGGTCCAGTTGAAATTGAGAAAATGCTCTCTAATTTCTTTTTTCCGGTCCAGAAAATCTTTTGCAAGTTCCATGGCTTCACCTTCCAGTTTGTGCATATTATTCTCAATAGTATTCACACGGTTCTGAAACATATATATGAGCCTGTTTTTTAACCATACCGCATAATCACCATTGTATTTGGTGGGTGTGAAAGCCGTATCCTGCATATCGCTTCCAAGGGCGATATGCATTTCAGCAGTTCTAAGGGCCAGTTTCGAAACTTTCAGGAATAAATTTAGTCCCGCAAAATCTATAATTTCAGGTGGAATATTGCTTATGGGTTGTCTTTGATAAAGATTTATATCTGGTAAACTCGACGGATTGATCCTCTTTTTCTTGAGATTGGCAAAAACCGATTTTAATTCGGTTAACATGTATTTCCAGGCGTCGCCTTCATTTTCCAACAGCTCCTGCATAAGGGCCAGAGTTATAGTATCACCACTATCAAGAGCAAGGTTCACGCTACCTACATAGGCTGGTGTGTTGTGGAAGTTACTTTTTTCAGTTAGGAACCGGCTGATCTCATAATCGGGATTCTTGCTGGTATATATTCTTCGGAAGAACTTCATCACACAATTATCATTATATATAATTGAGGTATTGCTTTGTTCTCCACCCATAAATTTTGAGGATTTATATTTTACGGGCTTCACGGTTTCGGATCTGTGATAAATAATTTTTTGGTTAGAATTGTCAGAAGCCATAACCTTATTGAAAATAAGCTCTCTGAAATCCTCAATATGAATAGCGTCAATGAGATAGCCTTCCTTTCCTTTAAAATTTACCTTGCCAATAAAAGTATTTGTTTCCAGGGGGTCTTCAGATTCTGAAATAAAGCTTAGTGGAATAAAATAGTTTTGAAAGAAAGCTTCACTAAAATTAATCTCTATAAGGACGCCGTAATAAGTATTTTTTTCAGAGGTTAACTTGCTATAATTTACAACTTCAATATATTTTAAGGTACTTGACTTTCCGGCATACCAGCGTTTCTTCAGAATATAATTTTCCAGAATTTCTGTGCTGAAAGTCTTGACAAATTCTGAATCTTCAAACGCATGTTTCCAGTCAGATTTAAACCGGAAATTTGAATCCTGAACTTTTGGTATAGCCTTATCTGACATTCTAATTATATTTTGTGAATTTTGAATAAATGGAATGGCATGGCCGGATGTAATTCCACATAACACCATTCCTCGTTCCAGTTATAGGAATTGCCTGTAATCAAATCTTCAACCCGTATTGCCTGCCCGTCGTGAAGTCCAAGTTCGTGGCGAGGGACTTTTACCGATCCCTGTTTTTGATAATAGGGATCCAGGCTTACCACCATAAGCGTCTGGTTTTCTTTGTTATCATCATATTTATAATAGGCCATTAAGCCGTCATCATGGATGTCACAGAACTGGATATTGTTGGTTTGTTGTAAGGAAGAATTGGCTTTGCGGGCTTCATTTATTTTAGAAATGATTCTCATAAGCTTATTTTCTGCCTGCCAGTCCCAGTGGCTGATCTGATATTTTTCAGAATCCAGGTATTCTTCTTTACCAGGGACAGCATCTGAGACCATAAATTCGAAAACGGGACCGTAGATACCGGTATTTGAACTTAAAGTAGCCGCAAGAAAATATCTTATCATAAACATAGATTCATTAGCTCCCTGCAAATGATATGGATTGATATCGGGCGTATTTGGCCAGAAGTTAGGCCTGAAATACTCTTTTAGGTCACTTTTGGTTAATTCGTTCACATATTCAATAAGTTCATGCTTGGTATTTCTCCATGTGAAATAAGTATAAGACTGAGTAAAGCCCTGTTTTGCCAGTTGCTTCATAATCTTAGGACGGGTAAAGGCTTCTGAAAGAAAAAGAATATCAGGATGTTTTTTTTTCACTTCGGCTATTAGCCACCCCCAGAAATAAAATGGTTTTGTATGCGGGTTGTCTACTCTGAAGATTCGTACGCCTGCTTCCTCAATCCAGTAAAAGACTGTGTCGAGAAACTCTTTCCACATTTTCTTCCATTCTTTAGATTCAAAATAAATGGGCAGGATGTCCTGATATTTCTTCGGAGGATTCTCTGCATATTGGATGCTGCCATCCGGTCTCCATCTAAACCAGTTAGGGTGCTCTTTTACGAAAGGATGATCTGGAGCAGCCTGAAGCGCGAAGTCCATCGCGACCTCAATTCCCATTTCCCTGGCTTTTTCTACCAGAGATTTAAAATCTTTTAAATCACCCAGTTCGGGATGTATATCTTTGTGTCCGCCTTTTTCTGAACCAATTCCCCAGGGTGAACCCACATCATCGTGTGAGGCATTGGTAGCGTTGTTTTTCCCTTTACGGTTTACCTCGCCAATAGGATGGATTGGTGGGAAATATAAAGTATCGAATCCCATTCCGGCTATTCTTGGCAGGAGGTTCTCACAATCTTTAAAAGTTCCATGCTTTCCTTCTTCCTCTGAAGCCGATCTGGGGAAGAATTCATACCAGGTACTGAATCGTGCTTTTAGTCGGTCTACATACACCTGGTAATTTCTGGTTTCAAAGGGTACTGCTTTGTGAGGATATTTTAAGAGCAGTTTCTCAAGCTCGGGATCCAGGCAAATATTGGCGGCCTCTTCGTATTTTTCTTTATCGGTAAATGCGGTGATAGCCCCCTTAATTAATACTGCTTCGGTTTTTGAACATTTTTTAAGCAGAGGTTTTAGAATTTCTGCACCATCAAGCAATTCTGAGGTCACCTTCTGGCCATCCTGAATCTTTTTAATGATTCCGTAACGCCAGTTGAGACCGTGATCTTCCCAGCCCTGTATGTGATATTCGTATTCACCCTGTTTTTCAACCTTAAAAAATCCTTCCCATAATTCGTTATAGGTAGGGTTCATTCTTACTTCATTCCAGGAGCGCTGGGATTTATGCTTAAAGAAAATAGAAGCCTGGATTAGATCATGCCCGTCGCCAAAAATATCTGCCTTTACCTCTACAATTTCATTAATCACTCTTCTTATTGGATAGTCTCCACAATTGATTATCGGGCTTATATTTTCAATTACTATTCTACTTTTTTCCAGCATACGGGTTGGTTTTTTGATTTTTAAATTACCAGAATCTTAAATTTAAGAAACTGATATTGAAAATCGTACGGATTTAGAAACTTGTTTAATTTTTTGACAATTAATTAAGGTTTGGGCAGTCTTATTTGTTGTTAACAGTATTATTTTCTTGTAGGTTTGATTAAAATTTAAGAATTTAGAGTTCTCCCCAAAGCTTTTTAAATCAATAACTAACCAATTTCAATTATTATGAATTACAAAAAAATGATTTCGTTTTTGTGGAGGTTGGCGGTCGTACTTCTACTAATTTCTCCTCTTTCTTCTTGCAAGTCTGATAATAAAAAGGATGAGGAAACTGAATCTGCTCAAAGTGAAGCAGAAATGACCAAGGCAGAGGATAAAGGTACTGATGCTATAACGGTAACCACCAATGCCATGGAATTTAAGACAAAGGATGAAATTCCATCAGGATGGAACACTTTTCAATACAGAAACATGTCTAATGAGACGCATTTCATGATCCTTGAAAAATATCCGGAAGGGAAAGGTCTGGAAGATGCAAAAAAAGAAGTTGGACCTGTTTTTCAAAAAGGAATGGACCTGTTAATTGAAGGTAAGAATGATGAGGCAATGGCAGAATTTAGCAAATTACCTGAGTGGTTTCAGCAAATAGAAATGTATGGAGGTACGGGATTAATTTCTCCACAAAGTACAGCTCAGTCTACGGTAAAACTTGTACCGGGAACTTATCTCATTGAGTGTTATGTGAAAATGCCCAATGGAGCGTTTCATTCTCTGAACGGAATGTGGAAAGAGATAAAGGTTATTGAAGAAGATTCGGGAAATAAAGAACCGGAAGCCGATTATACTATTGAAATTTCAGCCGAAAAAGGAATTTCATTTGATCAAAATGTGAGTTCAGGAGAACATTGGTTTGCTGTAAAATTCACAGACCAGAAAGTTCATGAGAATTTTGTAGAACATGACGTACACCTTGTTAGAGTAGGGGAAGGATCTGATATTTCGGCCTTAAATAACTGGATGAACTGGGTTGCGCCAGAGGGTTTGCAGACTCCGGCTCCCAAAGGGTTCAAATTTCTGGGAGGTCTTCAGGAAATGGCCGCTGGAAAAACGGGATACTTTACGGCAGACTTAAGGCCCGGTACTTATGCTTTGATTTCAGAAGTGCCCGATCCTCAGGGCAAGGGGATGCTAAAGACATTCACTGTAAAATAAAAGAAAAAATCCCGCTTTTGGCGGGATTTTTTCTTATCCTTTTGAAATACTGTCTAACTTATTAGGTGGTATTGGTGCAGGAACCGCATTATTCACTGGATCTATAGTTTTAAGATATTTAAACATAGATTCCAGATCTTCATCGGTTAATTTAGCAAAGTTCTGCCATGGCATTGGTGGGAGTAGATCCCTGCCGCTCTTGTGACCTTTGTATTTACCTTCCCTAAGCGCGGTGATGAATTGTTCTTTTGTCCAGGTGCCAATACCGGTATCATCGGGAGTAAGGTTTGCAGCGTATGATACTCCCCAGGGTCCTACCGTGGCTGTAAAATTAGGTGAAAAGAGTATCCATCCTTTATTTATCGCATCCATACTTAAAGGAGGTAAGCTACTTTTCGCAGGATGACCTGCTAAGAACATTCCAGGTTCATCTTCCGGACCTCTTTCTCCCATTCTTTTGGGAGTGTGGCAATCTGTACAGCCAATAGTAGCAACAATATATTCGCCTTTTTTAATACTGTCTGCCTGTGTCATTTGTTTTTTCTCAGGCACCTTATCATAGTTCTTGTCATTACATGAACTAAGCGTTGCAAAAAGGAATACCGCAAGAATTAAATAGGAGAAGTCTGTAACAAAAACCTCCCGATTTTTGAATTTAATTGGATTTAACATAATAGTAATTTGATTGGTTGAGTAGTTCTAAATTAGTCTAACTTTTTGAATGTTAGTAAAATAATCGCCCAACGTCATTAAAATTATGATGATTTACATTGCCTTACAATTAGTAATTACTTTAGATTCTTATTTTTGAATTCATGGAGGTAGATAATCTTGAACAGGGATTCTTTGGGATTGGAATCCAAAATGGGAAGACCCCGGAAAATCTTGGAGTCTTATGGCGTTCTGCTCAGAATATGGGTGCCAGTTTTATTTTTACCATTGGTAATCGTTATGCTAAACAGGCTTGTGATACTCATAAAGCGGTAGGCGCCATGCCTTATTTTCATTACGAAACATTTGAGGATTTTTATGAGCACCTTCCCAAAGGTGCAATGCTCGTAGGAGTTGAACTCACTGAAAAAGCAAAACCTCTGGAGTCTTTCCAACATCCAAGACGCTGTGTTTATTTGCTAGGGGCTGAGGACCACGGTTTATCTAAAGAAGCTATTGAAAAAGCGCATTTTCTGATAAAATTCAGGTCCAGGCTTAGCCTCAATGTTTCAGTTGCGGGAAGTATTATGACCGCAGTTCTAAAGAAGACTTCTCCACCTGATCTATAAAATCTTCTCTTTACGGAAGAGCTGTTTATCCTTGATCATTTTTGTGGTTTTTTCGGGTACCAGCTTTTCCCACTCGTGATCGTCTTCCAGAATCATCTCATACACCTTACGGGGATGAATATCCAGTGTTTTTTTATCATAATCGGTAATATCAACCACACGATGATTATCAAGGAAAAATTTATAAAGTTCCTTTATTCGTGGATGCACTTTTAGATTGGTACTGGTGATAATTTCACCCGTCTCTTCATCTTTAATAGGATATAGATATACTTTAAGACTCTTAAAGAATAACTTCCCGAAAGCTTCAAGAATTCCACCGCTAAGTTGCCGGTAATATTTCTCGTTGAAGATATCTACCAGGTTGTCCACACCCATTACCAAACCTAACTTTTCTTTGGTATGTATGGCAAAATATTCCACAACCTTATAATATTCCTGGAAATTCGAGATCATTACACTCTGGCCTAATGAGCATAACAGATCTGCCCTGTCCAGAAAATCTTTTTCGTCTATCTCGCCTTCCGATTTTAAATTGGAAAGTGTCATTTCAAAAATTACTACCGTCTTCTCCCTTTCCACTCCTTTTTCCTGAAGAAATAGCTTTAATGAACTTTCATACATATTCATGTTCAGGTTGGTCACTGGCCTGAAACTTCCTCTAAGAGTAAGGATGTTCTTTTTATAAAGCAAATTGGCCGGCAGCACATTATTACCATCGGGAGCAAACATAACGGCTTCGGTAATTCCATTTTTTACGAGCTGCAGGCTCATAAGGCGGTTATCTACTTTTTCAAAAACGGGACCGGTAAAATTAATGGAATCGATCTCAATTTTATCTTTTGTAAGATGATCGTAAAGGTGGTTAAGTAGATTTTTGGGATCATCACTTTGGTAAAAGGCAGCATAAATTAGATTGGCGCCCATGGTCCCAAGACTTACTTGCTGATGCGCGGCATTGTTTTCGTGGAACTGCACGTGCAAAATGATCTCGCTGTATTCCTGTTTTGGTATTTTCTGAAACCTGATTCCCAGCCAGCCATGGCCTTTGTATTTTTTAGCCCAGTCTATAGTAGCTACGGTATTGGCGTAACTAAAGAAAAGTTTGTCGGGATGCTTGACCCTGGAAATACGCTGCTGAATAAGTTTAGATTCATAGGAAAGCATACTTTTTAGCCGTGATTCGGTAACATAGCGATGCTGTGGGTCAAGGCCATATATGGCATCACTAAAATCCTTATCATAAGCGCTTAGAGTTTTTACAATAGTACCTTTTGGATTGGGAGCTCTGAAAAAATGACGTACCGTTTCCTGTCCCGCTCCAATTTCGGCAAACGTCCCGTATATATTCTCATTTAAATTTAGACGGGTGCATTTGTTCTCAACGGAAATTATATTTTCAAACTCATCATCTCCCCGGGTCAATGCAGACATAAAAAATATTTACTTTTAAATGGTTTCTGAAAGTTAGGAATATTAAAATTCCCAGCTGGACATTTTAAGTAATGTTTAAAATAAAATAAGGGAGAACGGTACAATTTTAACGCATTAGTTCCCTTTTAGGATGTAACAATTTGTAATGAAGATCGTCTTAAAATTAAACCTTAAAATGGGAAGACGCCTTTTTTTATTCAGCTTTCTTTGGGCATCTTTTGCTCCGGTTTTTTCTCAGGGATTTAGCGCCAGAGTTATAGATTTTGAAACCAAACAACCGGTTCCTTTCGCTACGATCCAATATGGACCTCATAAAGGTACAATTACCAATGAAGAAGGTGTATTCGTAATTAATGCTTCCCCGCAGAGTTTTGATTTACTGGAGATTTCATCAATGGGATATCAAAGTATAAAAGTAAAACCGGAAGAGGTTTCCGGGAATATTATTTATCTCCGGTCTCAGGTAATTCAGCTGGATGATGTTTTTCTTACAAATAAAAAGCTTACCGGACGGGAAATCCTGGAACGGGTAAAATTAAAGGTTGCTGAAAACTATAATTTTCAACTTACCAGGAAGCGTTTCTTCTACCGCGAGTCCAATATAAACAGGGTTAATAGATTTGATCTTGATATAGATGAAAGTACTATTGCGGATATTAATCAGGCTTTAATGGATAGTATTTCAGGGAGTATTCCTAAATATTCAGATTCTTATAAAGAAGTTCTGGGTGATTTTTACGGCAGTTATTCTCACCAAAAAATACAGCTCATTAAGGCTGCCAACCTTTATAATCCGCAAAGCACAACTTCACTGGATAAACTCACTAAAAAACTTGATAATATCTTCCGTGAGAATGTAAAGAGGAATTCCTATTTAAAAATAAAATCCGGGCTTTTTGGAGTTAAGGTCGACGCCGATGAGCTGGCCGGAGAAAGAAAGGAATCTCTGGCAGAGGCTGAAGAAAAACAGCTTACCCCTGAAGAATTTGCAACATCTGTAACTGATAAGCGCAACAACCTGGTGAGTTCGGCCAATGAAAATATAAGTTCGGTTGTGAGTAAAACATTCTGGAACGAAGATTCAACTTTCGATCTTTTTGATAAACTCAACAGGTATAAATACAATGTCAAGGGCTATACCTATATGGGTGCTGAGATCGTTTACGTAATAGAATTTGAACCAAAAAGAGGAGCAGATTATAGAGGAAAAGTCTATGTAAATACTGGCGATTTTGGAGTTCATCGTATTGATTTTACGAATGTGAAGCCTCTGAAAAAATTCCGCTTATTAGGGATAAGTGCCATAACCGATGTTTATCGCGGGAAACTTATCTTTTCTAAAGATGAAAACGGAAAATATGTTCCCCTATACCTCGAACGTGAAAGCGGACAGAGTTTCGGAATTGACCGCCCACTTACCTTGATCGAAAAGAATAAGAATGTGGTAGGCCGCCGTAAACAAAATGAACTGGATATGGATGTTCTTATTAATATAAGTCAGCTTGATAAATACCAGTTTGTAGTTTATGATACTGAAGAAATTGACGAGGAAGAATTTAAAAAAATAGACTTTTCTTCTAAATTTGATTACCAAACCTTTAAAAGGTACGATTCTGAATTCTGGAGTGGATTCAATATAATCGAACCTAATGTGGCCATAAAGGAATTTACGGCACTTCAAACCGACTAATTTCTCTGGGCTGAAAAATAAAACTTATATTTAGTCGATCAAAATTTCCACTTTAATGAGAACATTTTATTTTTCGGTAATTACCTTGTTAGTTATGGCTTTTTCGAATGCACAATCCAATCCTTTTGATTTAAATAAAGATCATGATGCGATTCTGGTAAAGGATGTAAGCGCTTCAGCTGAATTTTACGGAAATATTCTTGGTTTAAAGGAAATTCCCAATGGGGGATTGCCAGATCATATTCGCTGGTTTCAGCTTGGAGACAAAGTGCAGATCCATTTAATTGAAAGTGAAGACCTTCCGGAAAAAAACAAAGGAGTTCATATGGCGCTTAACACAAATAAGCTGGACGAACTTATGGATTTTCTGAAATCCAAAAATATCCATTTCGAAAACTGGCCCGGAGAGGCGGGAACTACGAATACCCGGCCCGATGGCGTTAAACAAATCTATCTTCAGGATCCTGATGGATACTGGATAGAAATTAACGACTGTAACCTTTAGATCTTATCGGTGGCAACTTTATAAGTTGGATCCTCGAGAATATTCATTTCAATAATGGCATCGGCATTATTAAGCAGGACACGACAGTCTCTGCTAAGATGTCTTAAGTGAAGTTTTTTCCCCTGTTTAAGATATCTTTCGGTAAGCTTATTCAGGGCTTCAATTCCAGACATATCCACCACACGGCTTTCAGAAAAATCGATGATCACTTCCTCGGGATCATTCAGAACGTCAAATTTGCTGTTAAAGGCGGAAATGGATCCGAAGAAAAGAGGGCCATAGATCTCATAATGCTTTATCCCGTTTTCATCAATAGTTTTTCTGGCACGTATTCTTTTAGCATTATCCCAGGCAAATACCAATGCTGAAATAATAACACCAATTAGAACTGCCAGTGCAAGATTGTGAAGGATAACGGTTACCACGGTTACTAACACCATCACGATCACGTCAGATTTTGGCATTTTATTGAATGTTTTCAGGCTGGCCCATTCAAAAGTACCTATCGCCACCATGACCATTACACCGGTTAAGGCTGCCATGGGTAGTTTTTCTATAAGGTCTGCCCCGAACATGATAAAAACCAGCAGCATAACAGCTGCGGTGATTCCCGATAATCTTGCTCTTGCGCCCGAAGAAATATTGATAAGACTTTGCCCAAGCATCGCGCAACCGCCCATCCCTGAGAAGAATCCTGAGAAAATATTAGCGGTTCCCTGTGCAACACATTCTTTATTTCCTCTACCTCGGGTTTCGGTAATTTCGTCAATAATATTAAGAGTTAGCAGGCTTTCAATAAGTCCAACCCCGGCCATGATAAGGGCGTAAGGGAATACCAGCTGTAAGGTTTTCCAGTTAAAAGGAATTCCCGGAATATGAAATGGTGGAAAGCCACCGTTTATTGAGGCAATATCTCCCACACTTTTTGTGTCAATTCCAAAGGCGACCACGATTCCAAAAATTGCAAGAATAGCTGCAAGTGAGGCGGGAAATACTTTGGTAAGTTTTGGAAGTCCCCAAATAATAAACATAGTAATTAAAACAAGACCCAGGAAGATATACATTGAAGGTCCCGTCATCCACACAAGTTCTCCCGCTTCGTTTATTCTTTTAAACTGGTTGAGCTGAGACATAAATATGATGATAGCCAGACCGTTTACAAAGCCAAATATTACCGAATGTGGCACAAGCCTTATTAACTTTCCAAGCCTGAAGACTCCGGCAAGCACCTGTAAAATTCCTGCGAGAACGACGGTCGCGAAAATATATTCCGGGCCATGAGTCACTGAAAGTCCAACGATCACAACGGCTACAGCACCGGTAGCCCCGGAGATCATTCCTGGACGCCCGCCTAAAATAGAAGTGATTAACCCCATAACAAAGGCCGCGTAAAGACCGGTCAAAGGAGATAATTTCGCAATCATGGCAAAAGCAACTGCTTCCGGAATTAAGGCCAGAGCAACGGTTAGACCCGCCAGAATTTCGGTTCTGTAATTTACTTTCTGTGAAAAATCGAAAAGGTTCAGGACTTTTTTCATAATTGGGCTTTTTCAGCTTGATTTTTAAGAAGCGGCAAAAATAGTCATTAAAAGCAGAAGCACAACCTATTGAGCAATTAGATTGATATTTTTATGGGATTATGATTTTCAGGTGGTTAGCTTTGATAAATTCATACTATGAGAATAGCTGTTTTTGTAAAATAAGCAGCCTTTCTTCACATATTGATCACATTTTATCGGAATTAGGTTCAGGTCAATCGGGAACGAGGTTTTTAACCGATAAATCCTGAGGTCTTATGGAATTGTATAACTCGGGGAATTCTTTTTTGCTTAATACCAGCTGCCATAGCTGTAGTTTTTTAGATCTAAAAGACGCCGCGGAAGAGCAGAGGTAGAATTCCCACATTTTATAAAAGAAGTTATTATAGGCATTTTTCAAGTTTGGCCAGGCCTCCTGGAAATTCCTGTGCCACGCCATTAGGGTCTTATCGTAATAAAGTCCGAAATTTTGCAAGTCCTGAAGAATAAAATTATGCTCCAGCGCTTTTCCTATTTGTGTGATGGAAGGTATAAGGCCTTCAGGAAAAATATATTTATTTATCCATGGATCGGTAGCGTATTTGCTCTCATGGCCACCTATAAAATGCAACAGGCATAAACCGTCCTCCTTTAAATTATTGCTAATTACGTTCATAAAAGCCTTGTGGTTTTTATGGCCCACATGTTCCAGCATACCTACAGAAACAATGCGATCAAATTTGCCTTTGACTTCACGATAATCCTGCAGACGAATTTCAACAGGAAAGTTTGCGCAGCGTTGACGGGCAAGGCTTTGCTGCTCTTTGGATATAGTAATTCCAACGACTTCTACTCCATAGTTTTGAGCGGCATAATAAGGGAATCCGCCCCAGCCGCAACCTATATCAAGAATTTTCTGTCCGGTTTTCAGCTGAAGTTTCTGGCAGATGAGTTCCAGTTTGTTTTCCTGGGCCTTTGCGAGGTCGTTGGTTTTTTGCCAGTAACCGCAGGAATAGATCATCAGGGGATCAAGCATGGCTTTGAACAATTCGTTGCCTGCATCGTAATGCCGGGAAATAGATTTTCTGGCTTTTTTTCTGGATTGCATATTGAATAGCCGCGACTTTAAGATGAGCCATTTCAATTTGAGGTTCTTTCTGATCTTATTTTCCAGATCGGCTTCAAAAATCCGGTGAATGAATTCGTCCAGCCGGGAACATTTCCACCAGCCTTCCATATAAGATTCTCCAAGGCCTATAGAACCCTCTTTTAAAATCCTCTGGTAAAACTTTTCGTTAAAAACATGAATATCCCAGCTCCGGTCTCCGTTGATTTTAATACCTGCTGAAGAAAGCAGATCTTCTATGGCTTTTTTGTATATGTTCTCCATTATATTAAACTTTTACAATGGCAGAATCTGGAGGCTGAAAACCGGTTTTAAAATTGAAATTACCGGGAAATATTTTTTAAAATTAACTCATTTACAGAATATTCTGAAATTTGCTGCCTCTTTTCTGTGGAGCTAGGTTTTAACTTCCTATTTTTGTAGCTTCAAAAAAGAAGACAAAATTCTATATGGCACATAAGGCTGGCTTTGTAAATATTATAGGAAATCCCAATGTGGGAAAATCTACCCTGATGAATGCTTTCGTTGGGGAAAGGTTATCTATTATTACCTCTAAGGCCCAGACTACGCGCCATCGAATCCTTGGGATCGTGAACGGAGAGGATTTCCAGATGATCCTTAGTGATACCCCTGGGATTATAAAACCTGCGTATCAACTTCAGGCTTCTATGATGGATTTTGTGAAATCTGCCTTTGAAGATGCAGATGTTCTTATCTACATAGTAGAAATTGGCGAACAGGGCCTGAAGGATGAGGCCTTTTTTAATAAAATTGCCAATTCTAAGGTGCCGGTGCTATTGTTGTTAAATAAAATAGATAAATCTAACCAGGAACAGCTGGAGGAACAGGTTCAATATTGGGCTGAAAAAGTTCCAACTGCTGAAATTCACCCGATATCGGCCCTGGAGGGATTCAACGTTCCTGCTGTTTTTAATAGAATTGTGGAATTACTTCCGGAATCTCCTGCGTTTTATCCAAAAGATACTCTTACCGATAAACCTGAAAGATTCTTTGTGAATGAAATTATCCGGGAAAAGATCCTTATGCACTACAAAAAGGAAATTCCTTATAGTGTTGAGATCGATACCGGTGAATTTTTTGAAGAAGAGAAAATCATCAGGATGCGAAGCGTTATTATGGTTGAAAGAGATACTCAAAAAGGTATTATTATTGGGCATAAAGGAGCTGCACTTAAGAGAGTAGGGGTTGAAGCTAGAAAGGATCTTGAAAAATTCTTCGGGAAACAGGTACACCTGGAATTATACGTAAAAGTGAACAAAAACTGGCGTAGCGATTCCCAGCAACTACGAAGATTCGGGTACACAGATAAAAAATAAACTTCATCATAATAAAGGGATAATTTTAATTGGTTTAAAACCATTAATTTTGCTCCCTGAAATCAATTTATAGTTATGGGCAATATTGTCGCCATTGTGGGGAGACCCAATGTTGGGAAATCAACTTTTTTTAACCGCCTTATTCAGCGTCGTGAAGCTATCGTAGATTCGGTTAGCGGAGTTACGCGTGACAGGCATTATGGAAAGTCTGACTGGAACGGAAGAAAATTCTCCCTTATTGATACGGGTGGATATGTAAAAGGAAGTGAAGATGTTTTTGAAGCACAAATTGATAAGCAGGTAGAACTTGCCATTGAGGAAGCTGACGCGATCATCTTTATGGTGGACGTGGAATCCGGAATTACCCCTATGGATGAGGAAGTTGCCGTGCTTTTGAGGAAAGTAAATAAACCAGTTTTACTCGTCGTTAACAAAGTAGATAATAACAAGCGGCTTGAGAATGCCGTGGAATTCTATTCTCTTGGTTTGGGAGATTATTTTCCAATTGCCAGTACTAGTGGTAGTGGAACGGGAGATCTTCTGGATGCTTTAGTGGAAGCACTGCCGGAATCTGAAGGCGATGAAGAATCTGAATTGCCAAGATTTGCCGTAGTAGGGAGACCTAATGCAGGAAAATCATCTTTTATCAATGCTCTTATTGGGGAGGAAAGATATATAGTTACCGATATCGCGGGGACCACCCGGGATTCCATGGATACCAAATATAATCGCTTTGGATTTGAATTTAACCTTGTGGATACCGCCGGAATCAGACGTAAGTCCAAGGTAAAGGAAAACCTGGAATTCTATTCGGTAATGAGGTCTGTAAGAGCCATTGAAAACTGTGACGTATGTCTTGTGGTTCTTGATGCTACCAGAGGATTTGACGGGCAGGTTCAGAATATTTTCTGGCTGGCACAACGTAACAATAAGGGAATTGTGATCCTGGTAAACAAATGGGACCTTTTAGATAAGGAAACTAATACCATGAGGGATTATGAGGCCATGATCCGCAGAGAGATCGAACCTTTTACAGATGTGCCTATCATTTTTATTTCGGTGCTAAACAAGCAGCGTGTATTTAAAGCGATAGAAACGGCTGTGAAGGTATTTGAAAATCGAAGCAAAAAAATCAAAACCCGACAGTTTAATGATGTGATGCTTCCTATTATCGAGAATAATCCTCCGCCGGCTTATAAAGGGAAATATGTAAAGATCAAATTCTGTACCCAGTTACCTACACCTTATCCACAGTTTGCATTTTTCTGTAATCTGCCGCAGTATGTGAGAGATCCTTATAAGAGATTTCTGGAAAATAAACTGAGACAGGAATTCGATTTCCAGGGAGTACCTATCACTATATTTTTCCGTAAAAAATAACTTCATTTTAAACTATCAGTATAGTTTCAAGTCTAAAAGGTTGACCAATACCTTCAGGGCCTGTAATGCCTTGTAAATAATTCAACCTAATCAATACTTGATGAAATTATTCTTCAGCCTGATTTTACTTTTTGTAAGCCTCAAAGGCTTTTCTCAGGATTTCGAAATTACCGGAAAGATAACCGATAATGAAGGCCTTCCTCTCGAATCGGCTACCGTATATACTGAAAAGATTACCGATAGCAGCCTGGTGAGTTATACCATCACCAACAAGGATGGGACTTTTTTACTGAAAGGAAATACCGAAGCAAAAAAGGTAAACCTCATTGTAAGTTACACCGGTTTTATTCCGCATAAAAAGGAGATAGAGATAAGTGATAAATTTGAAATAGGCAATATTCAGCTGGATTTGATGGATAACACACTGGATGAAGTCACTCTTACCGCCAGTAGGGCTCCAATCACTGTCAAAAAAGATACCCTTGAATTTAATGCAAATTCTTTCAATACTCGTCAGGACGCAAATCTTGAAGATCTTATGAAAAAACTTCCGGGTGTGGAAGTAGATTCTGATGGAAATATAAC
>JAGXII010000185.1 GCA_024635735.1 Christiangramia sp.
AAATACTCTGGAAGAAAAGAACGAAAAACGGGTGCCTGGGAACAGATTGAAAATTTATTTGATACGCATTTCGACCCAGATTATAATTGGAAAAAAAGACTTAATTGGGAGAAGAAGGTCATTGGTTCTGGCAAAAGCCGATTCGACATATCTTTTGGATATGAATTAAAAGTGACAATTCCCTACAAATTTATGCAGGAGCTAGATACAAATAAGGATGATCTGTCAGGCTTTGACAATTTTTTAATTCAACTAAATAATGAATTTACTTCCCTCCTATTAAAGAAAGAGATGGCACATGAACTTTAAGAGGATTATAGAAAAAATTCATACAATTCAAAAGACCAACCTTGTAGATCTCACGGATTTTAGAGGTCGGGGTGTGGGAAAGGGTACAGAGCTCTTACCTGTAAAAAGCCGGGGACTTTATTGGCTATGGTCCAAAACACCAATTGAGAAACTGGCAAAATCTCTTCCATCGGAAGGGGCGCATGTGCCTATTGACAAGCTTCTAAAAAACAGGAGTGGTCTGAGTCATATTTGCAAAGTGTCTGATGGGGATTATCGTGTGCTTTATAATGGAATTGGTGGTTATACTACCTGGACAAAAAAAAGTGTATATGGTTTAAGAGGCCGTATTAACCAGGAAGTAAATTGTAATAATATTAAGACCGGAACTCTGAATATTGCAGGTAGAGGTTTATCTATTGATGAATGGAAAGTGAGCTTTTTTAATTTTGACGATAGTGAAAACAGACATATTCTGGAGAAACTTGCAGAAGAAGAAAAAGTTTTAGATGTAGCTAAACTTTATAACGATTATGCCAATGAACTCGAAATACTTTGGCGAATGCATTATGGCACTCCGATTCTTTGCAGACATTAAATTGTATATTTAAAACTAGAAAGAATTTTATTAAATTAATTCCCCCGGAATGAATTCAAATTTTCAGTTTATAGCCATCAAATGGCCCCAAATCTATAATAGGTTTCAAAAGGCCGAAGAAACGGCTATTTCAGATCCTCGTACTTCACTAGCTTATTCCAGAATGGGCTTGGAGCTCGCCGTAAACTGGATGTTTGAAAATGACCCTGAATTAGAACTTCCTTATGACACATCTTTAAATGGACTCTTGCATGACAGCAATTTCACTCACCAAGTACCAGGTAAAATTCTTAATGACCTGCACCTTATTAAGAAAACTGGTAATCTTGCAGTCCATAATAAATCAGTAAATAAAAATGACAGTCTTCAGTCTGTAGAAAATGTATTTTTCTTTATACGGTACTTGGCTTCATCATATGCACCAGATGAGTGCGTGAGACCGGGCTTATTTGATTTTGAGATAATTCCTACTGAAACTGTAGCTGCTTTAACCAAACGACAGTTAGACGATATTATCAAACAATTTGATACATCTGTAGATTCCTGGCAAAATAAGATCAAAGAGGCAGAAGAAAGGGTTAAAGTATTGGAGGAAAAAAATGAGCTTTACAAATCTCAAATAGAAAAGCTTAGGGTAGAATATGAACAAAATAAAGCTAAAGCTGAAAAAGAAGATAAAGTTCACCATCCCGTAAATGAAAAGGAGACCCGCCGGTATTTTATAGATGTTTCAATACGGGAAGCAGGATGGAATCTTAAGGGGGCGAGGGATAAAGAATATAAAGTGGAGTACATGCCCAGATCCACGAATAAATCTGAGACAGGGTACATAGATTACGTTCTTTGGGATGATGATGGAAAACCCTTGGCACTTGTAGAGGCTAAAAAGAGTTTAAGCAATCCAAAAGAAGGGGAAAATCAGGCACAATTATATGCGGACAGCCTGGAGAAAATGTTCGGGAGGCGACCGGTGATGTTTTACTCCAACGGCTATGAGACCTATATGTGGGATGATAAGTTTTATAAAGCAGCCCGTAAAGTAAATGGTTTTTATACCAAGGCTGAATTGCAAACCTTAATGTATCGCAGAGATAACCGTCTGGATATTCGTACACACGAAATAGATACAGATATTGTTGAAAGACCTTACCAGTTAAGGGCTATAAAAAGTATAGCTGAACACTTTTCGGGTAACGATAAGCAAACTGGAAAGCTAATTGGAACTAATCGAAGAGCTTTACTTGTCCTTGCAACTGGAACGGGTAAAACTCGTACATCTATAGCTTTGTCAAAGGTGCTTTTTGAAGCGAATTGGGCAAAACGAATTTTATTCCTTGCAGACAGGATAAGCTTAGTTAAACAGGCAAAGCGAAATTTTGTAAAACATTTGCCTGAATATTCCACTGTTGATCTTTTAGAGGACAAAGAAAATCCTAATACACGTCTTGCTTTCTCAACCTATAAAACTATGATGAACCTCATAGATGGAGTAAGGGACGGTGATGAACGCTTCTATGGAGTAGGACATTTCGACCTGGTAATTATTGATGAGGCACACCGTTCCATTTATAAAAAATATCAGGCAATTTTCGAATATTTTGATGCCTTATATCTTGGTTTAACAGCCACTCCAAAACATCATATTCATCAAAATACTTATGATGTATTTGGTTTGCCAGATAAATCACCTACAGATGCTTACACTTTTGAAGAGGCTGTAAGGGAAGTACACCTTGTGCCATATGTTCCTATTCCGGTTACAACTAAATTTATGCGCACTGGGATAAAATATAGCGAGCTTTCTCCAGAAGAACAGGAACAATTTGAAGAAGAAATTTTAGATGGAGAAGCTGCCACGGGTAATGAACATATCTCGTCTGAAGAATTAAATAAATGGCTATTCAATAAACCTACAGCAATTAAGTCCTTAAATTATATTCTGGAAAAAGGAATTAAAAAACGCGGAGGTGATGAGTTGGGGAAGACAATTATTTTTGCCCGAAACCGCAAGCACGCAGATTTTTTAAAAGATATATTTTTAGAATTAGACAAGGAACAGTTTGGGAATGATTATGTTAAAGTGATAACTCACAGCGAACCTAAATCTCAGGAATTTATAGAACGCTTCTGTGAAGATGAACAAGAACGCCTGCCACAAATAGCTATTTCAGTTGATATGATGGATACCGGAATTGATGCTCCCCGTGTAGTAAATCTTGTATTTTACAAACCGGTAAAATCTTATACCAAATTCTGGCAGATGATTGGGCGTGGATCCAGATTACGACCTGATCTTTTTGGACAAGGTGAGAATAAAGACAAATTTCTAATATTCGATATGTGTTCCAATTTCGAATTTTTTGAGGAAAATCCCGAAGGAATAGAACCCAGTATTCAAAAAAGTATAACTGAAGTTGTATTTAATATTAAGATCCAGCTAGCACAATACCTTAAAAAATTTCCAGAAGATGAAGAATTTGCAGCATTTAGAAAACAATTGCTGGATGAATTGCACCACACAGTAGCATCTCTTGATCGGGAGCGTTTTGATGTCAAAATGAAACTTGAGAGAGTAATGGAATATGGAACAGAAAATCGGGAGCTATGGAACCATTTAGACAACAAAGATTTGAATATTCTTGAAAATGAAATTGCCGGTTTAATTAAACCTCCAAAAGGAGACAATGATCTGGCAAGGTTTTATGATAGATTGCTTTATACCTTAATGATCAAACGCTTGGAAACCCCGGAAAATGAGGTTTTTGTAAATGCATTTCATATACAAATCATAAAAGTTGCCACCACTTCCAAAAAATTACTAAAGAAAACTGCTATTCCAGCGGTTAAGGCAAAAGAACATTTGGTAACAATGCCACTAAACGAGGATTTTTGGAAAATTGATGGAGTTAAACACTTGGAAAAGATAAGAGCTGGGATCCGTGATCTCATCAAATTTCTTGATCCTGAAGACCAAAAATATGTAACAACTAATTTTGATGATGAACTTGATATTCCACAACCTGATGAAGAAACTGAAACAATTCGGGAACCTAATGTTGGTGAGTCAGAAACAGGTTATGTAGATCCCTTTCCCGGTAATCTTCATCGCCTGCAGGAAATCCTGAGAAATAATAAAAATAATATAACAATTGACCGAATAAGAAATGGTGAAACAATAACTGCAGTGGAACTTAATTCTCTCGAGAATATGATCTTTGGAGGAAAATTAAAAAAGGAAGATCTGGAAAAAGAGCTTGGGAAGCAGGTTAACCTGGTTTCAATGATCATTTCTTTGTATGGGCTGTCAAAAAATCATGTTGATAAAGAATTTGCTGATTTCGTCAATCAATATCAATTGAATTCCCAGCAGGTTAATTTTCTGAATGATATTAAGCAATTTTTGTCAACCAATGGAAAAATAGATCCGTCTAAACTATATGACGGAAAATTTGCAGAATATCATCCAAGTGCTGTTGATGGTGTTTTCAATGAGCAGCAGGCGGATCAGATCTTTGAAATCATAACCCGCATGAATATTTCCGCCGGATAATTAATTCTGTTAGTATGAGTAAAGTAGAAGAAATAAATCAATCTCTTACAAGCTTTCTTAAGCAACAGACCATCTATGAAGCTCAGATAAAAGCTTTGAAAAATATTTTGTCAAAAAAAGCTACTGATTCTCAATCCAAATCATATTTACTTCATCTTTTAAAACTTTTAATTCAAGGACTTCACAAGGGCAAATTAACTCCGGAAGGTAAACAGAAGGTGATTCTTGCTCAAAATACGGATGGGGAAATAATCGTTTCTGCACTTCCAAACCAGCTAAAGGAAAAATTCACCGGGAAAAATCCGAAAAAAAATTCAACAGAAAATAAAAAACTGCAGGCTAAGAAGGTTAAAAATCGAATTTCAGCTATTTCGAAAAAGAATAAATTTAATTCTTCATCAAATTTAAAAATAGAAAATAAAGAAGACTCTAAACTTTGTTTTTTTAAACAATATGGTTCTTTAAATGTCGGTGAACTTTCAGTAAAGTTTAATGTTTCTCCATACATTTTGCTCCGCATACTTCAGCAAAATGAAAAAGGGGAAACAGAACTTTTAACCGAAGAAGAATTTAAAAAATTATCTCCGCTGATATCTTCAAGACTTGAGACTATTAAAAGGAAAGAAAAGGCAGAAAAAAGAATAACCACACCCAGAATTAAAAAACCGCTCTATAGGCCATCAAATAGCGATAGTGTTTTTGGTGAGATTTATAAGTGTGGGGGGTTAGGTAAAGTAATTTATACAGGAATGAAAGGTTAACTCCTATTTTTATAATAAAATTGAAATGTGATTTTTCATTTCACACTTAACAATATTTTTATTCTTAGATACTAATATCTCATTATGAACTCTACTGTTTTTGACTTCTACTCGAAGACGGCAAATGATATTCTATCAATAAAATTTAATTGTCAGAGATCCAGAATTGGACGGGTAACTGGATGTTCATTTAAAGTTAAAGCCCACTCCTATGGGGAATGGGCTTTTAAAATAGGCCAGCAATTTAGGCACTCAAATTTATATTCTCAATCCCGGTCTTATACATACCATCCCCATCGGTATTCGTTAGACGCTCAACCAGGATGGGTGCGCTAGATTCCAGAACTTTTATTCCGCAGAAGCCAAGGTTGTTGCGGCTATCATCAATAGGAAAGTTTGAAATGAGGATACCGTATTCATAATTTTCCTTTTTGAACATGATTGATCCAAAATCTGCTCCCACTACAGAGTTTTCCCAGTTCTTTTCTACCCTGTTATCCCCGGGACTGTAATTAGAAGACAATCGAATTGTAACTCCATTTTCACCAAATCTCATACTCTTCGATCCTTCATAAATTTCCGGCGTAAAGAAATCAAGCAATTTCTCATAGGCCTCATCTGAAAGAAATGTAAGTTGATCTCTCATTTCCCCGGCGACTAATTGTTCAACAGAAAAGGTTTCCACAGATCTAATGGGCCTGATCACTCCTTCTTTCTGTACGATCCTTTGGAAAGTATGGGTAGATAAGTTTCTTACTCCCAGATCATATAAACGATCTTTCCACTCATCTTCACTATAGATTTCCCAGTTTTGTTCAAATTGGGCATAATGTTGCAATAACTCCACATTGGCCATCAATTTAAAATCCCGGTTATCATGGTAACCACATAGCCTACCTGCTATTCCCTGAGAGCCATTCGCAAGCTGAGAGCCACGGGATTCAATTCCAAAACGGACTTTGTTTTTAAGATTCCCTAAATCTTTTCCGGCACTCAATGCTTGCACAACAATTAATATGACCCTCTTCTTTTGACGCAATACGAGTTTAGAAATAATATCCAGCCCTTCCTTGATGGAGTAATCGCATTCTGAATCAGACCCTATACAAACACACTTTAGGTCCTTTCCAAATCGATTTCTGATAACGGTTCTTAAGTTTAAAGCCTTAGAAGACTTAGATACCCTTACAATACCTAAACCATCCTCAAAATCCAAAAGATGCTGTGTGTATCTGTTCATAATCGGGTGAAGAGAATATATTGTATCATCTTCCTCTATTCTTTCAACTAGCGGATTAAAACCTTCAGGATAACTCTCGATAAGGTTTTGCTCCAGCATTTCGGATATGCCATAGTATTTTTCCGGTCTTTCACC
>JAGXII010000186.1 GCA_024635735.1 Christiangramia sp.
GCTGTGTCCAGACTAATTGGTGCTCCTCCCGGATATGTGGGCTACGAAGAAGGTGGACAGTTAACTGAAAAAGTCAGAAGAAAACCTTATGCTGTTATCCTTCTGGATGAGGTAGAAAAAGCCCACCCGGACGTATTTAATATGCTGCTTCAGGTTCTTGATGATGGTTATTTAACTGATAGTCTTGGTAGAAAAATAGACTTCCGGAATACCATTATTATAATGACCTCGAATATTGGAGCAAGAAAATTGAAAGATTTTGGTCAGGGAGTAGGATTTGGAACTGCTGCTCAGAAATCTCAGGCAGATGATAATACCCGAAGCGTAATTGAAAATGCACTTAAAAAAGCCTTCGCTCCGGAATTCCTTAACAGGATTGATGATGTGGTAATCTTTAATTCCCTGGAAAGAGAAGATATTCACAAAATTATTGACATCGAACTTGAGAAGCTTTTTGCGAGAATAAATGATCTTGGTTACAACCTTACTTTAACTGATAAGGCCAAAGACTTTATTGCTGAAAAAGGTTTCGATAAGCAATATGGAGCAAGACCTTTAAACAGAGCAATTCAAAAATATATTGAAGACGCCCTTGCAGAAGAGATTATCACCTCTAATCTTAAGGAAGGAGATATGATCTTGATGGATCTGGATGATAAAAAGAATGAATTAATTATTGAAATCAAAAAATCATCCGTCGAGGAAACAGAGTCTTAATTAATTATAAGAAATCCATAAAAAAGCCGCTTATTTTAAAGCGGCTTTTTTATTAAATTACTTTTTAGCTTTCAGATTTTCAATTACATTTACACTGCCAAGCCCTACACAAAACTTATGTTAATTAAAGAAATCGACCTTGACTTTGGAAAAGTCACTATTCACGATAAGATTCTTATTGCTAAATTAAATGAAGGAGTACTGTTTGACGTTCCCAACAATAGAAAACTTCTCGACCTCGGTACCGAAATATTTAAGGGAGAGAATTATGGATATATCTCCCATCGTGTAAATTCTTATGCGGTAGATCCCATGGTATATTTTGAATCTGCCAAAACTTCAAACCTTAAAGCCATAGCGGTTGTTTCAGACAGTGAGATGACCAGAAGAAATGCTCAGGAAGTAGAAAGAAAATTTTACAAAGACAGCAATTGCTTTGAGGTATTTACCACTCTCGAAGATGCTGTAAGCTGGATTAAAACAAAGATTTAGTCCAGAAAATCTTCAGATTCAAAATTCTCGATAAAACTCTTGGCCTTTCTAATAAAAGGAGCCATCGTCACATCTTCGGTTAATACCGGAACCTCCTGCCTGAACGACTTTAATACTTCATCAAGTTTCCCGGAAGTCCTTGCCGGTTCTCTGAAATGCATAGCCTGGGAAGCATTAAAAAGTTCAATCGCAAGTACCGTATTCAGGTTTTCAACCACCTTGAGCAATTTTGTAGCGCTATTTGCCCCCATACTCACATGATCTTCCTGTCCGTTAGAAGACACGATTGAATCTACAGAAGCTGGTGCCGATAATTGTTTATTCTGGCTCACTATACTTGCAGCCGTGTATTGCGGAATCATAAATCCGCTATTCAGCCCGGGATTTTCAATTAGAAAGGTTGGCAAACCCCTTAACCCCGATACCAGCTGATAGGTTCTTCGTTCAGAAATATTGGCCAGTTCAGAAAGTGCGATTGCAAGATAATCAAGACCTAGCGCCAATGGCTGACCGTGAAAATTTCCGCCAGAGATAATTTTATCGGCTTCTATAAAAATATTGGGATTATCTGTAACCGAATTTATTTCCGTTTTGATGGTTTTTCTAACGAATGAAAGTGTATCCTTAGAAGCGCCATGCACCTGCGGTATACATCTAAAAGAATACGGATCCTGGACATTTTCCTTTTCCGATTTTGCTATTTCACTACCTTCCAGAAAATTCCTTATCCTTTCGGCTGTTTTAATCTGCCCGCGGTGTGGCCTTACCAAATGAACCAGCTCATCATATGGAGAAAGATTGCAGTCAAAAGCATCAATAGAAATTGAGCCTATAAGATCTGCCATATAAGAAAGCTTATAAGCTTTTAATAAAGCATAGACTGCATGAGCGCTCATAAACTGAGTTCCATTTAGCAGCGCCAGGCCTTCCTTACTTTGAAGTTTAACCGGCTCCCAATTCATTCTTTTTAGCAGCTCCTCCCCGCTTAAAATTTCGTCTTTGCAAAGTACCTCTCCGTCTCCAATTAAAGGCAGGGCAAGATGTGCCAGTGGAGCCAGATCGCCGGAAGCTCCCAGCGAACCCTGTTCATATACCAATGGATAGATATCATTATTGTAGAAATCCATCAACCTTTCTACGGTTTCAAGGGAAACCCCCGAATTTCCATAGCTCAAAGATTGAATTTTTAGCAGCAACATTAATTTTACTACTGGTCTGGAAACAAGTTCCCCTGTACCGCAGGCATGGGATCGAACAAGATTTTCCTGCAATTCGGTAAGCTTCTCTGTTGTGATTTTCACATTACAAAGAGCTCCGAAACCAGTATTGATTCCATATACCGGTTTATCACTTTCCTTAATATTGGTGTTGAGATATTTTCTGGATTTTTCAATATTCAGGTGAGCCTCATCACTCAGTTCAAGTTTTTTTCCTGTTTTCAGTATATCATAGATTACTTCAAGGTCTAAAACTGCTGAACTAATATAATGATGGGTTTGCATATTTACAATTGTTTAAGGCTGAGCAAAAATCCTACTTCATCTAAAAGATTCCAAATATAATTTAGATTAATTACGAATTCTTTTATTTAAAGGTCTTCTTTGTTAGAATCGTCTACACGATCATTGTTCCTGAACAATTCCTGGAAAGCTCCTCCCATATTTTCAGCAATATCTCCTGATAATAATCCTTCGTAACCCAAATCTTCTGAAACCAGGTCACCTGAAAGACCATGTAAATACACACCCAGTACTGCAGCATCAACAGGATCATATTTCTGACCGATAAGCGAGGTAATAACTCCTGAAAGAACATCACCGCTACCCGCCGTGGCCATACCAGGGTTTCCGGAATTATTAACATACACCTCTTCCCTGTTGATGGTAAAAGTGTGTGCTCCTTTAATTACCATTATTACTTTATATTTTTCAGTGAATTCTTTTACCTTTTTCAACTTATCCATGTCATCATTCCAGGAGCCTATAAGCCTTTTCAATTCTCCGGGGTGCGGAGTTAGCACAGAATTTTCCGGAATTAAATCCAGTAGAGAGGTATTTTTAGAAAGTATATTCAAGCCATCGGCGTCAATTACCATGGGTTTATCAATAGCTTTAAGTGCTTTTTTAAATGCAGCTACGCTTTGCTCGTCAGTCCCCACTCCCATTCCAAAGCAAACCACATCTGCATCAAAATCCTCCGGATAGGAAGTTAATATTTCATGGTTCTCATCCGTCATAACCATCGCTTCGGGTAAATTGGTTTGAACAATATCATACCCGCACTTTGGAATATATAAAGTAACAAGCCCACTACCGGTTCTTAAACTTGCAGTAGCGGTAAGCAGAGTACTTCCTATTTTCCCGTAACTTCCTCCAGCGATGAGTACCTTCCCGTAATCTCCCTTATGGGAATTCATAATTCGAGGCTTGTATAATTCCAACGCTTCTTCCTTACTTATAAGAAAATTATTTGAAGTTATAGAGGCTATAAATTCTTTATCCAGACCTATATCCAGAATTTGAAGGTCGCTTACATAATCCATAGTTTCCGGTAAAAAGAAAACAAGTTTAGGCGCCTGAAAACTCAATGTAAATCCGGCTTTTATAACCGCGGCATCCTTTTCAGGAATTTGATCTACAAATAAACCGCTGGGCATATCAATAGCAAGCACGAAAGCTTTAGAATCATTTATTGTATTTACCAGTTTCTCAACCCATCCTTCTATTGGACGGCTCAGACCAATTCCAAAGATGGCATCAATAACAAAATCGCCCGTGTTTATTTCAGGGAAATCATTTTCCTTTTTTATTAATTGAGGCCAGTTCTTACTTATCCCTTTTGTCTTTTCATAATTAGCCAGGAAATCTTCCGATCTTTTATCGCTGTAATTAACAATGTAAACGGTTACATGATAGCCATGCTGAATGAGATTCCTTCCCACCACAAGGCCATCGCCTCCATTATTTCCAATCCCGCAGAAAATTTTAATGGGAATTGGAGCTCCGCGCAATCTTTTGTGTATTTCCTGGAATACTAGACCCGCTGCTCTTTCCATTAACTGTTCAGAGGTGATATTTTGTTTTTCAATCGTAATTTTATCGGCATCTGACAACTGCTGAGCTGAAAGTATCTTCATAAGAAAAGAATTCTGTTTAGACGTATCTCAAAGATAAGGTTAATGAGTGATTTTAAATATTAATCTATAAAAAGCCTGAATTAATATTGTATTGTCTCTGAATTGAATAAATTTGGGGAAATTTTTGAAAAAAATGAAAGAAGTCGCCCTGTCTGAAAAGCATAAAGAATTAAACGCTAAAATGGTTCCTTTTGCCGGTTTTAATATGCCGGTTTCCTATGAAGGTGTGAATGCCGAACATCAAAATGTACGGGAAAAACTGGGAGTTTTTGATGTATCTCATATGGGAGAGTTCCTAATTTCAGGAGAGAATGCCCTGGATCTTATTCAAAAAATAGGTTCAAACGATGCTTCTAAACTGGTAGATGGAAAAGCACAGTATTCTTGTATGCCTAATGAGGATGGCGGGATCGTGGACGATCTTATTATTTACCGCATGGATTCTGAAAAATATCTTTTGGTGGTAAATGCCTCTAATATTGAAAAAGACTGGAACTGGATTGCTCAACATAACACTATGGAAGCAACTATGCGTGATATGAGTGATGAAATGTCACTTCTTGCAATACAGGGACCAAAGGCTGCAGAAGCCATGCAGTCTTTAACAGATGTGGATCTTAAAAATATGAAGTTCTACACTTTTGAGATTGGCAACTTTGCAGGAATTGAAAAGGTAATTATTTCTGCCACCGGATATACTGGCAGTGGTGGTTTTGAGATCTACTTCAAAAATGAAGATGCCGTACAAATCTGGGAAGAAGTGATGAAAGCCGGAGAAGAATTTGGAATAAAACCTATTGGCCTTGCAGCAAGGGATACCCTTAGACTTGAAATGGGATATTGCCTTTACGGAAATGATATAGATGAAACAACTTCACCTATAGAAGCCGGACTGGGCTGGATTACTAAATTCACTAAGGACTTCATTAACAGTGAAGATTTAAAAAAAGAAAAAGAAGCAGGACCATCACGTAAACTTATCGCCTTTGAACTTGATGAGAGAGGAATTCCCCGTCAGGGTTATGATGTCGTAGATGAGAATGGTAAGAAAATTGGAGAGGTAACTTCGGGCACCATGTCCCCTTCCCTTGAAAAAGGAATTGGATTGGGATATGTACCAACAGAAGTAGCAGGTGTGGGAAATAAGATTTTTATTCAGATTCGTAAAAAAGCTATCCCTGCTACTCAGGTAAAATTGCCCTTTTATAAAGGATAATTTATTTGAAACGAATACTCATTTTAGGAGCTAGTGGATTTATAGGCAATGCCTTGTATAAAGAGCTATGCTCCTATTTTGATACTCATGGGACTTATCGTACCGGAAATAAAATTCACGGCGAGAATAATCAGTTTCATCATCTCGATATAGAAACTGAGAATATTGAGATCCTGCTGGAAAATCTTAAGCCGGATATTATTATTTCATCTCTCCGGGGAAATTTTGACGCGCAAATCGGAACACATTTTTCCATTATCAATTATATATTAAGGCATAACAGCAAGCTTATTTTTATAAGTTCAGCAAATGTTTTTGATGCGTTCACCAATTTTCCTTCTTATGAATATGATAAAACCTTAAGCCAGAGTGTTTACGGAAGATTTAAAATAAAGATCGAAAATGCACTACTCCGGCTTCCAAATCATCAGTACAATATTGTTAGATTACCCATGGTCTTTGGGAAGTCGTCGCCAAGAATTAAGCAAATTAAAACGATTATCGATCTCAACGAACCAATGGAAGTATTTCCAAATGTAGTGATAAACGCCACAGAAATACAAAAGGTCACACAGCAAATACACTATATAATAAACCGCAAAAAGCAAGGAGTTTTTCACCTGGGCAGTTCAGATCTTACCCATCAAAAAGATTTTATTGAAGATATTTGCAAAGGACTTGGTTACGAGAATCCTTTGTTCAAAAACGTATATGATTCCAATTACGATCGTTTTCTGGCGGTACTTCCCAAAGATAATAAGCTTCCTAAAAATTTAGAGATAACCATAAGCCAGGTCGTAGAAGCTTCAACTAAGCTTTAGGTGTTAATCTTATATTAAACAAAATCATATTATCGCTCTATTCCTCACTTAATTTATAACTTTAATTTGAATCAAAAAACCACCTTAAAATGAAAAAGTTAAGTGAAGATGAGATAAATCAAAGACTTGAAGAGTTTGAAGGATGGACGTATGCCAAGCAGGCGATCCATACTTCGCTTCAGTTTGAAAATTTCAAGGAAGCATTTACCGTAATGACCCGTATAGCTTTTGAAGCTGAAGCACAACAACATCATCCAAATTGGGGTAATGTATATAATCAGCTTGAAATTTCACTTTCAACTCATGATGCTGACGGGGTTACCGAAAAAGACTTTAAAATGGCAAGAGCTATTGAAGATATTGTAGACACAGCAAGCTAATCTCAATTTTTTTATAAAATACAGGCTCCTAATTTTGAATGAGAATTAGGAGCTTTTTTTATACTTTTGCCCGAATCTTATTTAAATCTACAATGGGAAGAGCATTTGAATTTCGAAAAGCACGTAAAATGAAGCGATGGTCTGCAATGTCCAAAGCCTTTACCAGAATTGGAAAAGATATCGTAATGGCAGTGAAGGAAGGAGGTCCAGATCCCGACACCAATTCCAGGCTGCGTGCTGTTATTCAAAACGCGAAAAGTGTAAACATGCCTAAAGATAATATCGAACGTGCTATAAAACGCGCTTCAGATAAGTCTCAGGGCGATTATAAAGTAGTTCTTTTTGAAGGCTACGCGCCGCACGGTATTGCCGTTCTTGTTGAAACAGCTACAGATAATAATAACAGAACGGTTGCCAATATTCGTTCTCATTTCAATAAATCTGATGGAAACCTCGGGACTTCGGGGTCAGTAGAATTCATGTTCGATCACACTTGCAATTTTACCATCAACAAAGAAGGGCTGGATCCTGAGGAGCTTGAACTGGAACTAATCGATTTTGGTGCTGAAGAAGTTTTTGAAGACGAAGACGGAATCCATATTTACGGTCCATTTGAAAACTTTGGAAGCATTCAGAAGGAACTTGAAAATCGTGAAATTGAAATAATTTCTTCAGGATTTGAAAGAATTCCACAGGTGACTAAAACCCTGAATGAAGAACAGGTTGCAGATGTGGAAAAATTACTTGAAAAGCTGGAGGAAGATGATGACGTTCAAAACGTTTATCACACAATGGAAGCTTCAGAATAATTAAAAACTCTCTGGAATTTTACCCTGAACACCGTCATAAAATTTATATATCTTCCGGAAATCTTCTTCGAAATTTCCGGAAGGATAAAAACCTTCAGAAACTTTTACCGTATTTGTCCCGAAATCTAAAGAAACAGGGATAATTGGAACCTTTGCTTTCAGAGCGATATAATAA
>JAGXII010000187.1 GCA_024635735.1 Christiangramia sp.
CCGTATACAGGCTGAATACTACTCATAATACTTGCTGCGGTAATGGAGAAATTTCTGAAACTAAGAAGGAATAATGTGTGACCTATGCAGGTTGTCAGAACTGCCAGAACCAGCAAAGGTTTCCATTGCTCAAACACTTGCTGAAAATCACTGACAAAGATTACCGGAAAAAGGCAAATAGTTATCACCAGGATTTGATAGAACATTAGTGAAGTACCATTGTATTTTTCTACTTCCCTTTTCATTAAAATATTACGGAGTGCGTAAAAAACCGCCGAAATTACTCCAAATATTACGGCAATAAAATAATCATTTTCAAAATCCAGATCGGGACTTAAAAAGTAAACCCCGCCAAGAACAAGAAATGCCAGGGCTATATGAATTTTATTAAAAGTAGATTTAAGAATAAGAGGTTCCAGAAAGGCAGTAATTACCGGATAGGTAAATAAAGATAAGAGAGCAATAGCCACATTGGAATATTGCAGAGAAAAAAAATAAGTGATCCAGTGAGCTCCAAGAAGAACTCCTGCAATTATAATCTTTAATAGATCCTTTTTATTCTCTATCCTTAAATCTATCTTCTTCCATCTACAGAAAATATAAAATAAGAAGCTTGCGATAAGGGTCCGGTAAAATATCGTGACTACAGGATATAAGGTAATATACCTTCCAAGAACACCAGAAGTACTTATTAATAGTCCCGCTAAATTTAATTGTAAGACTTTGACTAAGTGTTGCCGGTTTGAGGACAAATTTATGTTGCTTTATCTTGAATATTCCTGATTCTTTTCCCTGATAATTTCCTTAACGGGTCGGTTTTCTATGTTGCTTTCCAGCCATGAAAGAATATCAAGATATAGGAATGCTCTTTTTTCATACGGATGATTTTCAAATTTTTTGAGTTTGGTGTGCAGTTTTCGAAATTCATCTTTTATATCCAAAGGCGAAACCTCCGGTAAATTTCTCAAAAAGCGTATCATCTCTTTCTGAACTTTATGCATATCATCCATTTTGATTAGAAACTTATAGGTAGATTTAATAAGACTGTCCAGATGATAATCCAGCCCGGCTTCATAATGTGCCACAAGGTTCAGGATTCTGGCAAAACACATAAGATCTTCCCTCATCTCAAGGGATTTGTTGTTGATGATCTTCTTTAAGAATACAATACACTTCTTGTTATCCCCATCACCAAAATACAAACAGGCGATCTTATAATAGAAAACCATGATATGATGTTCGTCAAGCCTACCTCTAAACTTTTCGATCTTTTCGCTTATTTTTTCTACCAGTTCATCTGAATTCCCAAACTCCCCTTTCATGAACCTTAGGTTAAGTTTATTGGAATAGACATATAGAAATGAAAGAGCCGCGATATTATCGTCATGAGGAATTTGCGCATCTCTTAGCGAATCCTCCAGATGCTTTAAGGTCTCTTCAAAAAGCTGTGTATGGTTTAAATAGAATAAAGATTCCAGCAAATAATGATTGCCTTTTAAATAGGAAACCGGATGAATGGGAATAAGATGATCATATTCCTTAAACAAATCATTCCACTTCATGGAATAGCGGTAACATCCTAAAAAGTCCTGAATTAGAAAGCTATACCACAAATGAGCCTTATAAAGCCAGAGTTTTTCCCGGAAACCTAATTCCTTATAGTCATATTCCGGCAACTTTTTCTGAAAGTAACTTTTTATTTCCGCCGCTTCCTTTTGGGTTCGGCAATAGCCCAGCCTTAAAAAAATAGAATATAGCTCCAGAGAAAGATTGGATAATTGTCCCGAGATCAAATTCAGCCTACTAAGTTCTTCGGTTTGCTTTATAAGTGTTTCTGCCCTGTTTTTTATACTTCTGGTGATATACTGAGATTCAATGATTTTCTCCAGTTCAAGAATTTCGTAGGCAACATTTTTCTCCTCATAGGTAAGAGCCAGTGTTTTAACCTTATCCAGTAATTTTAAACTTTGCTTATAAAGGCCCTTATGATAAAGTATCCATGCAAAGTCCAGCTGTTCTCTAATCTGAACTGGAATATCCTGATGTGTAGGGTTCAATCTTAGCGAAATTAACAGCTGCTTATAAAGGTGAGCCTTAACATTAGAAAGTTGCTGCTTACTAATTTTAGTATTTTTTAAAATCTCCTGCTCGTTATACTTCTTTTGCCTGGAAATTATCTTATAAAGATTAAGGAATTTACTATCAGTATTTACCCCGATTCTTCCCACATATAATGAGAATTGACGCTTTTCTGAAGCCGATAAGGACTTTATAAGGGAAAATAAGTTTTCGGTTAAGTCATTGGTCATTGTAACAAATATATTTGCAAAGCACTGTTTATCAACACTTTAAACACTTTAAACCATTGGTCAAGTGTCGTAACACCATGGTATAAATACCTTCTGAAGCATATGTTTTCCAATACTTTAGATAAAGATAAAGTAAAAAAAATCTCATATGAGCACAGAAAAGGTAGAAATTTTCGACACAACATTGCGTGATGGTGAGCAGGTCCCCGGCTGCAAATTAAACACTCAACAAAAATTGAAAATCGCTGCAAGACTGGATGAACTGGGGGTAGATGTAATTGAAGCCGGATTCCCTGTATCAAGCCCAGGAGATTTTAATTCGGTAAAAGAGATCTCCAAAATTGTTAAAAATGCATCAGTTTGTGGTCTCACGCGTGCTGTTAAAAATGATATTGAGGTTGCTGCCCAGGCCCTGGAGCATGCAAAAAAACCAAGAATTCACACAGGAATAGGTACTTCTGATTCCCATATTAAATATAAATTCAAAACGAATAGGGAAGAAATAATCCGAAGAGCTTACGAAGCTGTTGCCCACGCAAAAAAATATGTGGACGACGTTGAGTTCTATGCTGAAGATGCGGGTCGTTCAGACAACGAATACCTTGCTCGTGTTTGTGCCGAAGCGGTAAGCGCAGGCGCTACGGTATTGAATATTCCCGATACCACCGGATACTGTCTTCCTGATGAATATGGTAAGAAAATAAAATATTTAAAAGATAATGTTCCCGGGATTGAAAATGTAATCATTTCCTGCCATTGTCATAATGACCTTGGATTAGCCACTGCAAATGCGATCGCGGGAATTTCTAATGGTGCAAGACAAATAGAATGTACAATCAACGGAATTGGTGAAAGAGCAGGTAACACGGCTTTAGAAGAAGTCGTAATGATATTGAGACAACATCCAACCTTGATGTTGAATACTAATATCAATCCTAAACTTTTGTATGATACCAGTATAATGGTCTCCAGAGAAATGGGTATGTACGTCCAGCCTAATAAAGCTATAGTCGGTGCCAATGCATTTGCCCATAGTTCTGGTATACACCAGGATGGCGTGATTAAGAACAGAGAAACATATGAAATTATAGATCCAGCCGATGTCGGGGTAACCGAGTCGGCTATTGTTTTAACGGCCCGTAGTGGTCGTGCTGCATTAGCTTATAAGGCTAAGAAAATGGGATATAATTTAACAAAACTGGAATTGGATATCGTATATTCTGAATTTTTGAATTTTGCAGATGCGAAGAAAGAAGTAGCCGATACGGATATCCATGCGATTATGGAGATTTATAGAAAAAGCTCCAGAGCAATAGCTTAAAAAAACTATGAAGAAAACCTTATTCGATAAAATATGGGATTCCCATATTGTTGAAAGCATACCTAACGGACCTGATATCTTATATATCGATAAACATTTGATACATGAGGTAACAAGTCCGCAGGCATTTAATGAATTAAAAGAGCGACAGGTTCCGGTTTTTCGTCCCGAAAAAATTGTGGCGACGGCAGATCATAATACACCTACGCAAAATCAACATTTGCCTGTACAGGACCTCCTGTCCAGGAAACAACTTAAAGAATTAACCCAAAACTGTGAGGAGAACAATATTACTCTGTATGGCCTGGGTCATCCTTATAATGGGATCGTTCATGTGATGGCACCGGAACTGGGAATAACCCAACCGGGAATGACCATGGTTTGTGGAGATAGCCATACCTCTACTCACGGAGCTTTTGGAACGATCGCTTTCGGAATTGGAACCAGTCAGGTTGCACAGGTATTCGCAAGCCAGTGTTTACTGGTAGAAAAACCAAAACGCCTTAGGGTGAACCTTAACGGGAAGCTTAAAAACGGGGTTCTTCCTAAGGATGTAATTCTCTATATCATTAGCAAACTGGGAACAAATTCCGGTACGGGATATTTTTGTGAATATGCCGGCAACGTCTTTGAGGAAATGTCTATGGAAGGACGAATGACAGTTTGCAATATGAGCATTGAAATGGGTGCACGGGGAGGCTTAATTGCTCCTGATGAAACTACTTTTGAATATGTAAAAGGTCGTGAATTCGCTCCAAAAGCTGCTGAATATGACAAACAGCTGGAATACTGGAAAACACTAAAAACCGATGAGGGAGCCGAGTTTGATCAGGAATATTCTTTTGAAGCTGAAGATATCGAACCTATGATCACATATGGCACCAATCCGGGAATGGGAATAAAATTAACCGGAGCCATTCCAACAGAAGGCAATAAAAGTGATCTAAAGGCTCTGGCTTATATGAATTTTAAACCGGGGGAAATCCTACTGGAAAAACCTATTAATTATATTTTTATTGGTAGTTGTACCAATTCAAGAATAGAAGATTTCAGGGTATCCGCTTCTTATATAAAAGGAAAACAAAAGGCTGAAAATGTGTATGCTTTAATCGTTCCGGGTTCCAGACAGGTAGCCTCTCAGATTAAAGAGGAAGGTTTGGATAAGATTTTCGAAGAAGCCGGATTTACGCTACGTCAACCAGGTTGCTCAGCCTGCCTGGCAATGAACGATGATAAAATTCCGGAAGGAGAATACTGTGTTTCTACGAGTAACCGAAACTTTGAAGGCCGCCAGGGACAGGGATCAAGAACAATTCTTGCCAGCCCTCTAACCGCTGCCGCTACAGCAATCGCAGGAAAAATCACAGATTTTACCAAAAGCCTTAACTAAGATGGAAAAGTTTATAACACTTACAGATACAGCAGTACCATTAGATGCCGAAAATGTCGATACAGACCAGATCATTCCTGCCCGCTTTCTTAAAGCTACAGATAAATCTGGTTTTGGAGAAAACCTCTTCAAGGACTGGCGTTTTAAAAAAGATGGCACTCCGAATAAAGATTTTGTATTGAATGACCCTACTTATAAGGGTTCTATTCTTATAGCAGGAAATAATTTTGGCTGTGGTTCCAGTAGAGAGCATGCCGCATGGGCTATAAAGGCCTATGGTTTTAAGGCTGTGGTCTCCAGTTATTTTGCCGATATTTTCAAAGGAAATGCTCTTAATAACGGAGTTCTTCCAGTACAGGTAAGCCCGGAATTCTTACAGGAATTATTTCAGGCCGTTAATGCGAATGCCAGCCAGGAAATAAAGATCGATCTGGAAAATCAATTAATTGAAATTACAGAAACAGGTAAAAGCGAAAGCTTTGATATAGATCCTTATAAAAAGACCTGTCTCATTAATGGTTATGACGATATAGATTTTCTGGTGAGCAAGTTGAAAGAAATTGAAAAGTTTGAGCAGTCGAGAACTGCAAAAAAAGATTTGGTTGAAAAGACCTGGTAAAAAGTATTAAAATGAAACTAAATATAGCAGTACTACCCGGAGACGGGATTGGTCCCGAAATAACACAGCAGTCAGTAAAAGTGTTGAAAGCAGTTGCGGAGAGATTTGACCATGAGTTCCATTTTGAAGAAGCCGCGGTAGGGGCGGTTGCAATAGATATTTTGGGGGATCCTTTGCCAGACTCTACCCTGGAACTTTGTAAAAAAGCTGACGCTGTGCTTTTTGGGGCAATAGGAGACCCTAAATATGATAATGATCCTTCGGCTAAAGTAAGGCCGGAACAGGGCCTTCTTAAACTTAGGAAAGAGTTAGGCCTTTATGCCAATATCAGGCCTGTAAAAGCCTATGATAAATTACTGGATCGTTCTCCCCTTAAAGCGGAAAATATTCAGGGAGCCAATATGATCATCTTTCGGGAATTAACCGGAGGAATTTATTTTGGTGAAAAAACTACAGCTGAAGATGGCAGAAGCGCTTCCGACCTATGTTTTTACACAGTGGAAGAGATTGAAAGAGTAGCTCATCTCGCCTTTAAATCGGCTCAAACGAGAAATAAAAAGCTTACCCTGATAGATAAAGCTAATGTTCTGGAAACTTCAAGACTGTGGCGTAAAACTGTAACCGAGTTGGCCAAGCAATACGAAGATGTTCAACTGGATTTCCTTTTTGTAGATAATGCCGCAATGCAAATGATCCTGAATCCAAAACAATTTGATGTAATTCTTACCGAAAATATGTTTGGTGATATTATTTCAGATGAAGCCAGTGTGATTGGTGGAAGCATAGGGTTACTGGAATCGGCTTCAGTTGGTGATGGAAATGCCTTATTTGAACCAATACACGGTTCTTATCCTCAGGCAGCTGGCCTGGGTATTGCTAACCCCGTGGCTTCCATTTTATCAGCAGCCATGCTATTAGAGCATTTTGGACTGCATGATGAAGCTTTAGTGGTTAAAAAGGCAGTAGAAATAAGTATACAACTTAATATTTGTACTAAGGATATTAATAAAGACAATCATTATTCGACCGAAAAAGTTGGAGATTTTCTGGAAAGTGTCATCAGTGACACCGAAAATCATATGATCAATAATGAGAATTTAAACTTCGGTCAGATGACGATTATTTAGATTTTGTTCATTTATGTTTTGGCCTCCTGTTTACGGCTGTGGTTTGCGGGGGGCTTTTTTATGACATTTTTTTTCTGATATTTTCCAGCGAGAGATTGTCTTTACTCCCCAGATGGGTATGTTTTTTTATTTCAGCCGGCTTATAAGTATTATTCTGGACCTGCTCCCCTATTTCTTTATAGGCATCGCGAAAAGATTTTCCCTGCATCACCAGATCATTAATACTATCTACCGTAAATAAATATCTGTATTTATCATCATTCAGATCAATATCCTTCACCCGAATCTGTTCAATGGAATGAATGAAAATATCAAGGATCTCCTTTATATTTTCAACAGCGTAAATACTGTTCTCCTTAATAAGCTGAAAATCGCGATGATAACCACTCGGCAAATTATTAGTGATAAGAATCATTTCATTCGCAATGGCCTGTAACTTGTTACATTTCCCTCGTATCAATTCAAATACATCTGGATTTTTCTTGTGAGGCATAATGCTGGAACCTGTAGTTAATTCGTCTGGGAAACTAATGAAATTAAAATTCTGACTCATATATAAACAGATATCCATGGCGAATCGTGAAAGCGTATTGGCAATTGAAGCAATATTGGAAGTTACCGTTCGCTCACATTTCCCTCTGCTCATCTGCGCCGCAACCACATTATACTTCATTTCTGAAAATCCAAGTTCCTTTGTGGTAAACTCTCTGTCTATGGGAAAGGAAGAACCATAGCCAGCCGCAGAACCCAATGGATTCTGATCTACAATTTTTAATCCGGCTTCCAGTAAATAAAGATCATCCACCAGTATTTCAGCATAAGCTGAAAACCATAAACCAAAAGAGGAAGGCATAGCCACTTGTAAATGCGTATACCCGGGAAGTAATTTTTCCTGATGTTTTTCGGCGAGACCAAGCAGAATTTCAATTAAACTCTTCGTCTTACCTGAAATTTCCTGAAGGTTATCTTTAAAATAAAGCTGTATCGCCACCAGAACCTGGTCATTCCTTGAGCGGGCGGTATGAATCTTTTTGCCGGTATCGCCAAGAGATTGAGTAAGCTCATATTCGATTTTAGAGTGAACATCCTCAAAATCTTCTTCTATATGAAAGTTTCCTTTTTGAAGCTGCTGTTGTAATTTTTCTAATTCCTTTACCAGAGAAGTAACTTCTTCATCGGTTAGTATTCCTACCTTACCGAGCATTTTAGCATGAGCCTTTGAAGCCTTAATATCATATTCTACCAGGAACATATCCAGCTCACGATCGTTACCAACCGTGAATTTTTCAATCTTTTTATCTATAGAAATACCTTTATCCCAGAGTTTCATAATTCGATTTTTTGTGTCGCATTTAACTGTTACCTCGAGCGGAGTAGAGGTTTTAACTTCAAATATCTTTAGCTTTAATAAGCTGAAACAAGTTAAGCCTGTTGAAATTGCATTATTTAATAGCCTTTTCAAGAAGCTTTATATATTTTTCGATTCCCTCTTCAATTTCATTTACATAAATAAATTCATTTGCCGAATGCGATCTTGTAGAATCACCGGGGCCTAACTTTAAAGAAGGACATTTAAGCATTGCCTGATCTGATAAAGTTGGAGATCCATAAGTTTCCATTCCCAGACTGATTCCGGCCTTTAACAGTTCATGATCCTTAGGAATGGAAGAAGAATTTAAACGAAGTGATCTCGGCACAATTTCATCTACCGGAGCTTCATTTTGTAAAATATTACTGACTTCTTCATTCGTATAACAATCGTTCACTCTTACATCTATTACCAGGTCTACATCTGCGGGAACTACATTATGCTGGGTTCCGGCTTTTATTTGTGTTACCGTAAGTTTTACTTCCCCCAGAACTTCTGAAATCTTCGGAAATTTAAATCCTTCAAACCATTGTAAAGCTTTAGCCGACTTATAAATACAATTATCATCATTTGGATGTGCGGCGTGTGAAGGAGTGCCAATAACCTTAGCGTCAAAAACCACGAGTCCTTTTTCGGCAATTGCAAGATTCATCAAAGTTGGCTCTCCAACGATGGCCACGTCTATATGGGGCATAATTGGAAGCATCATGGCAATTCCATTTTTACCATTGATTTCTTCTTCGGCTGTTCCCGCGAAAATGATATTGTATTCAAGATCTTCCTGATTATAGAAAAAAGTAAAAGTTGCTAATAACGATACGAGGCAGCCTCCCGCGTCATTACTCCCAAGACCAAATAACTTACCATCTGCAATTTCCGCTGTAAAAGGATCCCTTGTATATGCTGAATTAGGTTTTACGGTATCGTGATGAGAATTAAGCAGCAGGCTTGGTTTCGAATCATCAAAAAATTTATTTTTTGCCCAGACATTATTGCTATTGCGCTCATAAACAATATCATGATCGTTCATCCAGCTTTCGAGTATGGCTGCAGTACCCTCTTCCTCCTTAGAAAAGGATTGAGTCTGAATTAAATTTTTAAGTAATTCTATAGCCTTCTCCTGAAGTTCAGAAATATTCATTAGGCACTAATTTTTGTATGAATTGATTCTCTCCTTAGCAAGGTGGCATCTCCCAGAAATATTTGCTCTACCCCATTTTCCAGGGCTTCGAAACAATTATGAAGCTTGGGTAACATCCCGTCGCTGATAATTTTTTTATCCAGCAATTCCTTGTACTTCTTTCTATTAATCTCGTTTATAACCGAGTCATCGTCATTGGCATCACTTAAAACTCCTTTTTTCTCGAAGCAGTAATAAAGTTCTGTTTTATATGTCTCACTCATTGCTCTGGCAATTTCAGAAGCCATAGAATCGGCATTAGTATTAAATAACTGTCCATTTCCTCCATATGAAATTGCAGAGAATACGGGTACAATTTTCTGCTGAAGCAAAGAGCTTATAAAGCCTACATTGATATTTGAAACATCACCAACATATCCAAAATTAACTTCTTTTACCGGTCGTTTTTTGGAGATAATGCTATTTCCGTCTGCGCCGCAGAGACCAATGGAATTACAATTTAGTGCCTGAAGTTCTGCCACTATATTTTTATTAAGAAGTCCGCCATAAACCATGGTGATCACCTGCATAGAATTATAATCTGTAATACGCCGGCCATCCACCATTTTAGTTTCAAAACCAAGTTTTGAGGCAATATCGGTAGCCATATTTCCACCGCCATGAACCAGTATTCTCGGGCCCTCAAGATTGACGAAGTCATTCAGAAACACTTCAAGTTTCTGTTTATCCTCTATGAGCTTCCCTCCTATTTTTACGACTTTAAGACTCTCCATTTCCTTCTTTTATATTATAAGGCTGAATTCACTTCAACAACCTATTCGATCCTTAACCAGGTTCAGGATTACGTATCAATTTTCTTTATTCTCAAGCAATCTTTTCAAAACAGCCTGGGCTGCAAAGGTTCTGTTCCCTGCCTGATGGATCACTATAGAATTATCACTGTCCAGAACCTCATCAGCAATCACCACATTTCTTCTTACCGGCAAACAATGCATTACTTTTGCATTATTGGTTCCTTTAAGTTTTTCGGCATCAAACGTCCAGTTTTTATCAACCTCGGGAGATTGCCCATAATTTTCATAACTACTCCAGTTCTTTACATAAACAAAATCAGCATCCTTTAATGCATCTTCCTGATTATGAAAAACCTTTACATCCCTTGTGATATGAGGGTTCAAATCGTATCCTTCAGGATTGGCGATCACAAAATCCACATCCACCTTCTGCATAATCTCAGCAAAAGAATTCGGAACCGATTGAGGAAGTGCTTTTGGATGCGGTGCCCAGGTAAGTACCACTTTTGGTTTCTGACTTTTCTTTAATTCGGAAATTGTAATGGCATCCGTAAGGGCCTGTAAAGGATGACCGGTAGCGCTTTCAAGATTTATCACCGGCACAGATGCATATTTCTTAAAACTGTTCATCACCTGTTCTGACTCATCCTTTTCACGATCCTTAAGATTTGGAAACGCTCTTACCGCGATCAGGTCACAATATTGTGAAAGTACACCCGCAGCCTCTTTAATATGTTCAGCTTTAGTGGAATCCATGATAGCTCCATCTTCAAATTCCAGCGCCCAGCCATTTTTATCTGCATTCATCACCATTACCTCCATCCCCAGTAATTTAGCCGCTTTTTCTGTGCTTAAACGGGTACGTAAACTGGGGTTAAAAAAGAGCATTCCCAGGGTCTTTTCTTTTCCCAGGCCAGATGCTGAATTGTTTTTCTTAAGCTCAATAGCTTCCGAAATTAATTCTTCCAGGTTTTCTATATCCCTAAAACTGATGTAATTCTTCATTTTAAAAATTTAATAGACCTTACTGGTTTTAAAAACCTGCAAGGACTTTCCTATTTATAAGTCTTCAAAGCCGATTTCAAAGCTTCAAAAAAGCTGTCAAAATGTTTTTCTTCAATATTTAAAGGTGGTAAAATTCGAAGTAGGTTTTTATTCGAAGCTGCGCCGGTAAAAATCTGATAATTGAAAAGCAAATCCTTTCGCAAGGCCGCAATTTCGAAGTCGAATTCAAGACCTATCATTAATCCACGGCCTTTGATTTTTTTGATTTGCGGAATTTCAGCTGCTTTTTCTTTAACATACTCAAAAAGATTACCGGCGTTTTTGGCCAGGTTTTCATTTTCAATAGTATCTAAAACTGCAATTCCGGCGGCACATGCCAAATGGTTACCTCCAAAAGTGGTTCCCAGCATTCCGTATTTTGCCTTTATGTTGTTATCGATTAAAATTCCGCCTATTGGAAATCCATTTCCCATTCCCTTAGCCACGGAAATAATATGAGGCCTGATCCCGTGTTTCTGAAAGGCGAAAAAATCTCCGGTTCTTCCATAACCCGCCTGAACTTCATCTGCAATAAGTACTGCATGATGCTTTTTACATAATTCTTCGGCTGCTTTATAGAATTCGGTGCTCGCTTCATCCAGTCCTCCAACTCCCTGTATAACTTCAAAAATTACAGCGGCAACATCCTCTTTTTGCAATTCGTTTTCCAATGCCGGGATGTCATCAAAAGGAAGTTTAACTGTTTGATGCCCTTTATTGAAAGGAGATTTTATCGATTCATTATCGGTTACCGCAACCACACCTGAAGTTCGCCCATGAAAAGCCCTTTCAAAATAAATGACTTTGCTTTTTCCGGTTTCAAACGAAGCTACTTTCAGCGCATTTTCATTTGCTTCGGCGCCGGAATTACATAGGAATAAACTGTAATCCTTTACTCCGGAAACTTTTTCAAGCTTCTCCGCAAGTTCCTCCTGGAGAGGATTTTTAATGGAATTGGAATAAAAACCAAGTTTTTCAACCTGCTCCCTAATCGCTTTCACATAGGTCGGGTGCGCATGCCCAATAGAGATTACCGCATGCCCCCCATAAAGATCCAGATATCTGGTGCCATTTTCTTCAAAAACATAACAGCCTTCACCCCTTACCGGGGTAATATCATAAAGTGGATAAACATCAAATAACTGCATAATTACTGCTCTGAGATATTATTTATTTTTTTAAATGAAGCCTGAATTCCTTTTATAAGGGAAGAGCTGAGCCCATTGTGTTCCATTTCGTTAAGACCTTCAATAGTACAACCTCTTGGAGTGGTAACTTTATCGATCTCTTCTTCAGGATGTTTGCCCGATTCAATTAATAGACTAGCCGCACCCATACAGGTTTGCATAGAGAGCTCCTGCGCCTCTTTCGCGTCAAAACCGAGTTGTACTGCTCCCTGAGTCGTTGCGCGTATAAGGCGCATCCAGAACGCGATTCCGCTGGCGCAGATAACAGTAGCCGCCTGCATCTTGTTTTCCGGAATAATTATACTCGTTCCCAGTCTGTTGAAAATAGCCTCGGCAATCGCAATCCGTTTTTTACCTTTTTCATTACTGCAAAGACAGGTCATAGATTTTCCAACCGCAATTGCAGTATTGGGCATTGATCTGATTATAAAATGATCTTCTCCAACAATAGCTTCAATACGCGGAATTTTAAATCCGGTAACGGTGGAAATCAATACATGTTTTTCAGTAAGCTCATCTTTAATCTCCTCAAGGATTCGTTCCAGTTGAGTAGGCTGAACCGAGAAGATGAGAATATCAGAATTCCTTACGGCTTCTATGTTATCTGAAGTGACCGAAACTTTTGAATATTCAGAAAACTCCTGAATATCCTCAAGTTTTCGTTTGCTCAGGTACAGCGTGGTAAAGGCATTACTAAATATAAGTCCTTTCGCAATGGATGTTCCTAGATTTCCTGCGCCAATAATTCCTATTTTCATATTTCCTGTAATTTAAAATATAACGTCATCCTGAACAAGTTCAGCTTTACCATATGCTCTAAAGACCTCCCAGGTTTTGAAAACCTGGGAGGTCTGGTGTTATTAAAAATAACTCGCTTTTAATCTTAAGCCCAGATCCTCTTCCAGGCCAAACATCAAATTCATATTCTGAACCGCCTGTCCCGAGGCTCCTTTAAGCAGATTATCAATAATACTCGTGATCAATAAATTATTACCTGATTTTTGCAATTTCAGTAGGCATTTATTCGTGTTTACAACCTGTTTTAGATGAAGATCCTCACCGGTTAAAAATGTAAAAGCTGCATCATGATATGCTTTTGAATATATATCCTTTGCATCCTCCAGGCTTCCTTCAAACTTTGTATAAGCCGTTGCATGAATACCACGGGAGAAATTTCCACGATTCGGAATAAAATTCACCTCGGCTGAATAATCAGGCTGAAGATTTTTAAGACTCTGTCCTAATTCATTCAGATGCTGATGTTCAAATGCTTTATATGCTGAAAAATTATTATCCCTCCACGTAAAATGAGTGGTTTCAGATAAAGAAGTCCCGGCGCCCGTTGCTCCTGTTACCGCATTAATATGGAGTTCTTTCCTGAGTAAATTTTCTTTTGCCAGCGGTAAAACAGCCAGGCTAATAGCCGTTGCAAAACATCCGGGATTAGCAACAAAATCTGCCTTTTTAATAGCATCTTTATTGAATTCCGGTAAACCATAAACAAAAGCGTGGTTACCATCCATCCTGAAATCGGTACTTAAGTCAACAATTTTGGTCTTTTTGGAAAACTTATGTTCCGCTAAAAACTTTTTAGAATTTCCATGGCCAAGACAGAGAAAAACGACATCTGCTTCGGTATTGATCTTATCTGTAAAGGTCAGTTCGGTTTCTCCCACTAGATCCTGATGAATTGTTGAAACAGGTTTACCCGGCTGCGAGGTACTGTAAATAAAGTTCAGGTTTACTTCAGGATGCCTCAGTAGAATTCGTATCAGTTCTCCGGCCGTATAACCTGCTCCTCCTATAATTCCAGTTTCAATCATTGTTGTTGATTTACGTGTTCGTATATCTTCCCTGAATTGGAAAGGATCTTTATAAAGCCCTTCGCATCATCTGCTGTCCAGGCTTTGTTTTCTTCTCCGTATTTTCCAAAACCAGAATTCATTAGATCATTTTCAGATCTGATTCCATCCAGGGTATAGCGGTAAGGATGTAGTGTTACAAATACTTTTCCATTTACCTTTTCCTGAGAATTCTGAAGAAAAGCCTCCAAATCGCGCATTACAGGATCCAGATATAGACCTTCATGCAGGTGCGTTCCATACCAGTTAGCCATATAATCTTTATGCTGAAGCTGCCATTTGCTAAGCGTATGTTTTTCCAGTAAATGATGGGCCTTTATAGTAATAAGTGCAGCTGACGCCTCGAATCCCACTCTTCCTTTAATGCCAATAATGGTATCTCCAACATGAATATCCCTTCCAATCGCATATTTTGAGGCGATCCTTTCCAGTATCTCAATGTTCTTTTCAGGTTTGTTTTCTTCCCCGTTTACAGAGGTTAACTCGCCTTTGGTGAAACCTAAACTAATTTGCTTTGGCTCCTTATCTTTAAGTTGAGAAGGAAAGGCTTCTTCCGGCAATGGTTTTTCTGAAGTAAGTGTTTCCGATCCTCCAACGCTGGTTCCCCATAGGCCTTTGTTTATCGAATATTTTGCCTTCTCCCAGTTCATATCCACGCCATTGGCCTTTAGATATTCTATTTCCTCCTGTCGGCTTAATTGTTTATCCCGGATTGGAGTGATAATTTGAATTTTAGGAGCGATAATTTGGAATATCAAATCAAATCTCACCTGGTCATTACCCGCACCGGTACTTCCGTGAGCGATATATTCAGCACCAATAGATTTGGCGTAATTTACTATTTCAATAGCCTGTACAATTCTTTCTGCACTTACCGAAAGCGGATAGGTATCATTTTTAAGAACATTTCCGAAAATTAGATATTTCACCACCTTTTGATAAAAGGAAGAAACCGCATCTATATTTTTATAGGTTTTCGCTCCGATCTTTTCAGCATTAGAACCTATTTTTTCGATCTCTTCTTTTGAAAATCCGCCAGTATTTACGCTTACGGCATGAACTTCAAAATTTTCTTCCTTTGATAAATATTTTGCGCAGTAAGAGGTATCCAAACCTCCACTATATGCTATAACTACTTTTTTCATTATTTTATTTTTTTGCCACGAATGCACTAATAATTTGTATCATTCTACATTTCCCTTCCTTTTAAGGAGGGGTGTCCTATATTGTCGGAAGCGTTGGTCAGTTTTCCTTTTCTGCCTTCTCTCGTTTATAAAAAAGACTTTGCTTTATATTCTTCAATCTGGTAAAAGCTTTATCATTGAATTTACCTTTCTCTTTGGTCTTTTTCTTTTTTTCAGGATCGTAAAGCATTCCTGTACAAAGACACATCTTACGTTCGGTCCTTGTAAGAACATCATAATTCTTGCAGGTTTGACATCCTTTCCAGAAGCTTTCGTCATCTGTAAGTTCTGAAAAAGTTACAGGCTGATACCCCAGCTCATAATTGATCTTCATCACTGCAAGGCCCGTAGTAATACCAAATATCTTTGCGTTGGGATATTTTGACCTGGAATGTTTAAAAATCACATTCTTGATCTCTTTTGCTAAACCGTGCTGGCGAAAATCAGGGTGTACAATGAGACCGGAATTGGCCACATATTTCTCATGACTCCAGGTTTCTATATAGCAGAAGCCAGCGAATTTTTCGCCGTCTAAAGCGATCACCGCGTTTCCCTTTTCCATCTTACTAATAATGTATTCAGGAGTTCTTCGGGCAATCCCGGTACCACGGACTTTAGCCGACTCTTCAATGGTTTCGCAAATTTGCTCCGCGTAGGAAGCATGAGATTTATTAGCAATGACAATTTTCATCTGCTAAGAAATTAAAGGTTAAAAAAGTATTCGATTTTGTCTCTGAAAGGGGAACCGGACTCACCTAAGTTCCATAAATAGATACACGCACTTACGTGCGGGGGAAAAAGCGGCGCATTGGCGATATATCAGAAAAAATTCTGATATATAATTTAAATTGTATGCTTTGTAAATGTTTCAAAATGGAAAAAATAAAATAATATTAATAGAAGAATTATCAGGGATCCGCTTGCGATTAACTGCGGCGGGGCCTGAAATGGAAAGAGGGTAATATTATTTGTTGTTTTGACTTCACGGGTTAAATGTACACAATTAAATAATATATCATAATTTTCTAAACCAAAAATTGAAATAAATTTGGTTTGTCGTTCAGATACTCTCCGTAAAAATTCTTCTTTTTCATTCTTTTAACAAGTGGCCCAAAGTCGGCAGGATCATTTAATTCAATACCTACCACTGCCGGACCATTCTCCCGATGATGTTTTTTTGAATATTCAAAATGGGTAATATCATCATGTGGGCCCAGAACTTTCTCCACGAATTCCTTTAAAGCGCCTGCTCTTTGAGGGAAGGTAATTATAAAATAATGTTTGATTCCTGCATATAAAAGAGCACGCTCTTTAATTTCGGCAGTACGGGTAATATCATTATTACTTCCGCTAACCATACATACCACATTCTTTCCCTTAATCTCTTCAGCAAAAGTATCTAAAGCAGAAAGCGCCATCGCACCGGCCGGCTCCACTACAATCGCATCCTGATTGTAAAGATCCAGGATCGTCTGGCAAATCTTGCCTTCAGGGACTGTAACCATATCATCCAGGTTTTCCCTGCAAATTTCAAAATTCCTGCTTCCAACCTTCTGAACAGCTGCACCGTCCACAAATCTTTCTATATGAGCCAGTTCAACTACTTTTCCCGCTTTGAGAGAAGAGGTCATGGAAGGAGCTCCTTCCGGCTCCACACCAATTACCTTTGTGTTAGGCGATAACTGTTTAATAATTGAAGATACTCCGGCTAAAAGTCCGCCACCCCCTAAAGGAGCAAAAATATAATCTATAGGCTCTTCAGATTGTTCAAGGATTTCCAGAGCAATGGTAGCCTGACCTTCAATCACTTTTTCATCATCAAAAGGATGTATAAAAACAAGTCCTAATTTTTCTTTGTGCTTCATGGCACTTTTAAAGGAATCGTCAAAAGTATCCCCTTTCAGGATTACTTCCACCCATTCCCCACCAAACATCTGAGTTTGCTCCACCTTTTGTCTTGGAGTGGTAATAGGCATATAAATTACTCCTTTAGCATGAAGTTTATTACAGGCAAAGGCAACACCCTGAGCATGATTTCCGGCGCTGGCACAGATCACTCCTTTTTTAAGCTGATCTTCCGGAAGGCTCGCAATTTTATTATAAGCGCCACGTATTTTATAAGAACGAACCTGTTGTAAATCTTCACGTTTCAGCATAATATTAGCCTGAAACTTTTTGCTATAAGTAAAAGATTTAGCGAGGGGTGTTCTTAGCACCACCTTAGAAATTCTTTCAGCAGCCTCCTTTACAGATTCCAGTTTTGGTTTATATGTTTTTTCTTTCGCCAACAGCATATCCATTATTCGTATATTTTTTTCATTGCGGTCATCGCTTTTCTAAGCGTTCCTCCTACCTTCTCTACAGGATGATTTCTGATAGCATCATTCACTGCGATCAATTCCTGATTATCCACTCCATCGTAACCGTCACCATAGCTTTTCCCAGCAACTTCGGCTTCCAGACTATTCACGTAATCTTTTATTAGCGGTTTGGCAGCATGATCAAAAAGATAGCAACCATATTCAGCTGTATCAGAAATCACACGATTCATCTCGTATAATTTTTTACGGGCAATCGTATTGGCAATTAACGGAGTTTCATGCAGGGACTCATAATAAGCCGATTCTTCAATGATTCCGGCCTCAACCATAGTTTCAAAAGCGAGTTCAACACCTGCTTTTACAAAAGCCACCATGAGCACGCCTTTATCAAAATATTCCTGTTCTTTAATATCTTCTGAAGTTGCATTGGTTTTCTCAAAAGCAGTATTTTCAGTAGCGGCACGCCATTCTAAAAGTTCTTTATCATCGTTTGCCCAGTCTTCCATCATCCGGCTGCTAAAAGCTCCGGAAATAATATCATCCATATGCTTCTGAAAAAGTGGTCGCATTTGTTCTTTAAGATCTGAAGCGATCTCATTTGCTCTCAGTTTCGCAGGATTTGAAAGCCTGTCCATCATATTGGTGATTCCACCATGTTTTAAGGCTTCAGTAACCGTTTCCCAGCCATACTGAATAAGTTTCGCTGCATAGTCAGGTTTCACACCATCGGCAACCATCTTATCAAAAGTAAGTATAGATCCGGTTTGAAGCACACCACATAAAATGGTTTGTTCTCCCATTAGATCTGATTTTACCTCGGCCACAAAAGAAGACTCAAGTACACCTGCTCTGTGACCGCCTGTTGCATATGCATAGGCTTTCGCCCATTCAAAACCAATTCCCTGCGGGTCATTTTCAGGATGTACGGCGATAAGCGTTGGAACACCAAAACCTCTTTTATATTCTTCCCTCACTTCAGACCCGGGACACTTTGGAGCGACCATGATCACGGTAATATCTTCACGAATCTTCATCCCTTCTTCCACAATATTAAAACCATGGGAATAAGAAAGTACCGCTCCTTTTTTAATATGAGGAACAATCGCTTTAATTACCGGAGTATGTTGTTTATCGGGCGTAAGGTTAACCACAAGATCTGCCTGTGGAATCAACTCCTCATAGGTCCCGACTTTAAAATTATTTTCAGTTGCATTTTTCCAGGACTGTCTTTTCTCCTTAATCGCCCCTTCACGAAGCGCATAAGAAATATCGAGACCACTGTCTCTCATATTAAGTCCCTGGTTAAGACCCTGGGCACCACAGCCCACGATAACTATTTTTTTACCTTTTAATGCAGCAATTCCATCACTGAATTCATCAAGGTCCATAAACCGGCATGTTCCCAGCTGGGCCAATTTTTCACGTAAGGAAAGGCTGTTAAAATAGTTTGTCATGATAATGAATTTGTAGTATTGAATTTTTCAAGTATGCCTGATATAGGCATTTCGTTTTTAGTTACTGCTATAGTTCCGGACCTTACAAATTGCATGAGTCCATATGGTTTTAAGGTTTCATAAAGCTGATCTACTTCGCTTCTTTTCCCGGTTTTCTCAATCACAAAGAAACTTTTGGTCACCGTTACGATACGGGCATTAGTCTCTTTAATGAAATCCTGGATATTGTGATCGTCCAGAAAATCTTCAGATTTTATCTTATACAAAGCTGTTTCCTGAAAAATGGTTTCAGCATCGGTGTGATAAAAAGCTTTTATCACTTCGATTTGTTTCTCTAACTGACCGATCATATTTTTGATCTGTTCTTCGGTTACATTTACCACAATGATAAACCGCATTACTTCATTCACCTCACTTGGAGAAGCCGTAATACTTTCAATATTGATATGCCTTTTAAGGAATATCGCGGCTATACGGCTAAGAAGCCCAAGATTATTTTCGGTGTATATCGATACTGTATAATTTTTCTTTTCCATTACTCTAATAGTATTTCTGAAACTGAAGCTCCCGTTGGAATCATAGGGAACACATTTTCTTCCTGTTCTACTTTTACTTCAAGGAAATAAGCTTCGTCACATTCCATCATCTCCTTAACACAATCCTTCAACTGACTTCTTTCGTTAACCTGTCCGGTTTTAATATGATATCCCTTGGCGATAGTAACAAAATCAGGATTTATCATTTCGGTGGAAGCATATCTCTTATCGAAAAATAATTGTTGCCACTGGCGAACCATCCCAAGAAAACCGTTATTTAAAACCACAATTTTGACCGGAACTTTAGTTTGAAAAATGGTTCCAAGCTCCTGAATTGTCATCTGGTATCCACCATCTCCAATAATGGCCACTACATCGCGGTTTGGACTTCCCATTTTAGCTCCAATAGCTGCCGGAAGTGCAAATCCCATAGTTCCTAATCCGCCAGAAGTAACATTACTTCGAGTTTGATTAAATTTAGCATAACGACAGGCTGTCATTTGATGTTGACCAACATCTGAAACTATAACTGCATCGCCCTTTGAGAAATTATTTATCTCCTGGATCACCTCTCCCATTCCTAATCCGGGTTTGGTAGGATCCATATTTCCTTTAATGACTTTTTCGTATTCGGTTTTATACATTTCTTTAAACTCCTGGTGCCATTCCTTATAAGATTTAGCTTCCAGCAATTCCAGTAATGCCTTCAATGTTTCTTTCACATCTCCTAAAACAGGATAATCGGTTTTTACATTTTTATTCACCTCGGAAGGGTCTATTTCGAAATGTATCACTTTAGCCTGCTTCGCATAATGCTCTAAATTACCGGTCACCCGGTCATCAAAACGCATCCCAATAGCGATCAAAACATCACATTCATTAGTCTTCATATTAGGAGCATAATTGCCATGCATCCCCACCATTCCTACATTCAGAGGATGGTCTGTAGGTAATGCGGAAAGTCCAAGAATAGTCCATGCGGCAGGAATTCCTGTTTTTTCCACTACTTTTTTAAACTCTTCTTCCGCTCCACCAAGTATGACTCCCTGCCCCCAAACGATCATTGGCTTTTTAGCCTTATTAATAACCTCAGCAGCTCTTTCCACTTCCAGAAGATTTATTTCGGGAACGGGCTGGTAACTGCGAATACCCGAACACTTTTTATAACTAAATTCCAGAGATGCGAACTGGGCATCCTTAGTAATATCGATCAAAACCGGACCCGGACGGCCAGATTTGGCGATATAAAAAGCCTTTGCTATAACTTCAGGAATTTCTGAAGCTTTAGTGACCTGATAATTCCATTTGGTAATAGGTGTGGAAATAC
>JAGXII010000188.1 GCA_024635735.1 Christiangramia sp.
GAAGTTCAGTGTAGTCTAAAGCAGACTATTTGGCCATTTTTAAAACTTAATTTTTTTAGATGATGAAAAGAAAAGTGCCTACTTCAAATACTCACCAATAAAAAAGGCCGCCTAAATTTACTTTTTAGACAGCCTCTTTTTGATTCTGATAATTTGTTCTAGTTCTGCTTGAGATTATTCCAGTTTAAGACTTCGTATTCCTACGCTATGAGCTGTCTGAAGATTCTCTGCTTCTATTCCCGGTCCTATGGAGAACTGAACGCTTTCAACATTTTCAAGTTTTAAATCACCCTTATAGGAATGATCAAAATAATAAGGCAAAAATCCGGGGTAAGGTCTTGGAAGAGTAACGGTTTTAACCGGTTTTAATTCATTCAAATCTATACTAATCTCCTTTACTTCAGGAGAAAGTTCTACGATTTTACCAAAAGAGGCACCGTTGTCCATCACCAGGGAAACCTGAATCTTTTCAGATTTATCATTGAGGGAACGTGCGGTAAGCACTAATTTATTTTTAGTATTTATAGGTCGATTCGCAATATTCTGATTGAAATTATATCGGAAAGAATAATCATAAATAGGTTCGGCATTTTTATTCTCCACATCCTCATGAAAAAGCTGGTCCACTCTCACCTGAAATTCAGACACACTTTCATTTACAGGTATCACTTTATTTCCTGGAAACCACTGTCTCACCATTTTATCTGAATCTTTTGATGCATTAAATAAAGAAACAGGAGTATTTTTATATACGATCGGTACTTCATAACTGGCACTGGAATGAAAATCCCAGTCGGAAGGGCTACCCTCTACTCCACCGGGAAATGTTATCTTTCCTTTATCAGTGGTAACGATAATACGATAATTAAGAAATCCATTATCAAGAACTTTTTCCGGCACCTCAACAGAATAGTCATAATTATTACCCGCCTTTAATTTAGCAGATTCATAGGTGTTTCCATTTTGAAACCAGGCTTCCACCTTTTCAATATTGTTATTCGAAACCACAGTGGCCTGAATTTCAAGTCTGGCATTGATTTCACTAATTTCCGCAGGTTGGTGAACAAGATAGGTTTTATCTACAGTACTCCTGGGAGCCTGAAATCCTTTAAGGTCAAATCTCTTATCGCTTTTATATTTATCAAGTCCAAAACTCTTTCCATTGCTTTTTAAAAGATAAGTTCCCGGAGTAATATTAAATTCTCCTCCCTTAACCTCAGCCTCAAAATTATTTCCGGAATTAATCCCTGATATATTAAAATCACCTCCAAGCTCTTCAATGTTTAGCTTCATGGTATTTGCCTTCCAGCTAATTACCGCCACGGTTTTATCCAGACTATTTTTTCCGAATGGATTTTTGACAATTACAGGATCTGGCATTACTTCCAGTCTCCAGATTCCCATTTCGAGTTTATCAAGAAAATAGGCTCCTCTCCCATTGTACTTTACAATTTGAGAATTGCCATGGCCTGCAATTGCTTTAAGTTTTGAAGCATTCTTAGGTTCAATCTTAGTGGAATTGGTATATATAAATTTCTCTGAAGAGTTATAACTGGCTACATCACCATCATAACTTATTTTGAAATCTCCAAATTGTAAGTTTTCAGGATAGGTTCCCTGCTCCTTTCCAAGAGGAACCTCATGGAATATTTCTGAAGCGATCATGAGTCCCAAAGCCTTATGCGGAACATAATTCAGGTTCATATAATGTGTATTATATTCTGTATTTGCATATGCCAGAAAGGTAGGATCATACGCGAAATGTGTGGCAAGCTGAATTCCCGCTTCTCTGAAACTCCTTGCCATGGCAGGATACATATATGATTTATTCACATCGGCAGCATCAAATTCATATACAATCTTTGCCGCATGATGTTCTTTGATCACCTCATTAAAAGGAATATCATATTCGTTTACGTTTGGCAATAAATTGCCTTCCAGCTCTTTTCCAAAACCAAGTCCTGTAGGATACCATTGAAAGGTTCCTCCCTGTATTCCGGCATCAAAATAGGCATCGGCCAGATGAATACTGTGACTCACATTATAGAAAACAGGCTTTTTTGCTCCCGTGCTTTGTATCGCAGAAACCATTTTCTTAATAAAAGCAGTTACCTCCTGAGGAGTTCCTCTATGGTGAGGTTCATTACTGATCTCAACCGCAATTAAATTTGGCTCATTTTTATAGGCTATGCCTGTATACGGATTAATATGGTTTAGAAACTGAGCCAGGTAATTCTCCTGGGCTTTTATCGCATCAGGATTCGTAAGGCTTTTGTCTTTTCCATATTTATCAGAAAATCCCGGTGTATCCTCATCGGGTTCCGGCCAACCATTTCCCCAATAAGCGATGGGTGTTATCACAAAGTTAATTCCGTGTTGCTTGAGTTGATTGAGGAGATAATCGAAAGTTTCAAGATGTTCATTTTCCAGAAGGTTTCCCTCTTCATCACTTATTTCGGTATCCCAGACATGAATCCTGTAAAGGTCAAATCCAAGCCTTGCGAAATGGTAAACATCCTTATCTATTTCTTTTTTAATATCAAAGCCTTTCTTTTCTGCTGATCGGTATGCGTGAGCAAATGGCGCGGTATAATTCACACCAAACCCATGAACTTCTTTTTTGGTATCACCCCATCGTATCACTCCCGACTTGTCTACAAACACATCACCAGAATGACTTTGAGCTTTTGTTTTTGAAGAAATTCCGAATAATAAGGCTATAAAAAGTAACCCTACAATCGATCGTTGGTTTATCATTTATTAATAAGTTTTAGAAAATTAAATATCACATATCTCGATTCCCTGCTTAAGAGCGGAGATTTTATCGTCCCAGGTAGGAATAAATTCCTGGGCAACATAACCATCGAATCCAGTATCGTAAATAGCCTGCATAATAGCAGAATAATTTAGTTCCTGCGAATCATTGATTTCATTTCTTCCGGGAACTCCTCCTGTGTGATAATGATTTATGTATTCGTGATTATCCCTGATAGTTCTAATTACGTCACCCTCCATTATTTGCATATGGTAAATATCATAGAGAAGTTTGAAGTTAGGTTTATCCAGTTCCTTAGCCAGCGCGACGCCCCATTTAGTATGATCACACATATAGTCTTTATGATCAACTTTGCTGTTAAGCAATTCCATTACCAGGTTTACATTTTTGGGAGCTGCATATTCCAGAAGCGGAGTAAGTCCTTTTACACAGTTTTTTATTCCGGTTTCCTCGTCCATGCCATGGCGGTTTCCGGAAAAACAGATCACATTTTTAATATTATGTTCTGCGGCTTTATCAATAAGACCACGATAAGCCTCCTGAAGTTTCTTATGATTAGCAGGCTCATTAAAGCCATCGGTAATACTAGCAAAATCATCGGTAGCCATAGAACAAACAAGTCCTTCCTTTTCTACGGTTTCCCATTCAGATGGTTTTAAAAGATCCATCCCGGTAATTCCCATTTTCGCACAGGCCTGAGCAAATTCTTTCAAAGGAATATTTGCATAGGGCCATCGGCAGACCGAAAGATTGATCTTTCCCGAGAAAGCCGAATTATCCTCAAGATGTTCCATTGCTTCTGAAGCAAAAAGTCTGGAGGTCCCTACAAGTCCTATGAATCCGGCTCCCAGGCCGAGATTTTTAAGGACGTTTCTTCTATTCATTTTTTCAGGCATGATTTTAAATTTTCTAAAAATAATAATAAACGTATTATCTACAATTAATAATAAGAAATATTTTATCCGGCTATCTCAAAATTATAACCCGATTTTAAGAGTTTCTGATAATTCTTATAATTGAATTTATGGAGAAAAGCTCCTCTTTTACTTCCGCTTTTATCTTTTTCATCAAGTTTTTCCAAAACATTTAGTGATAAGACCTTTTTTCGGAAATTTCTGTCATCCAACTGGCGCTGGTATATGGCTTCATAAAGTTTTTGTAGCTGTGGGATGGTAAATTTTTCAGGCAATAACTCAAACCCGATTGGTTTGTAACGGGCATTTTGTTTTAGCTGCATAAGGGCGTCATGCACCATTTCATTATGATCGAATATTAAAATAGGTAGATGATCAATCTCAAACCAGTGCGCGCCGTGTTCCTCTACCAGCTTTTCATCATATTCATCAATTCGAATTAATGCGTATTGTGCGATAGAAATACAACGATAACCAGGATCGCGGTCCTTTTTACCATAGGTTTTTAACTGATCCATAAAAACATTGTCTAGGCCGGTGGTTTCCTTGAGCACTCTTCTGCCGGCTTCTGAAAGGTCCTCGTCAAGTTGAACAAAACTTCCGGGCAGGGACCATTCCCCTTCTAACGGGGATACTTTCCGCTTAAAAACCAATAGTTTTAGTTTTCCTGAATCGAAACCAAAAATAATGCAGTCGGTTGCCACATACATTTTCTCCTTTACCTTATATAAATCGGTATTCGTATAGGTCATTATTAATAAAGATTTGTATAAAGATAGATATTTATCAAATTTCCTAAAATAAAAATGAACGTATATTTTACATTTATTATATTTGATCTTTAAATATAAAATTTGGCCATTATCAGATCCTTTAAAGAAATACCTGACAATTTCAAAAAGTTCGAACCCGAAGTAACCGTAAAATCGCCCGGGAGAATCAACCTCATTGGTGAGCATACAGATTATAACGAGGGTTTTGTACTCCCTACTGCTATTGATAAAAAGATACATTTTCAATTCAGAAAAAACGATACCGAAAATTTTTGCCGCATTTACAGTGAAACTTTTTCTACCGGCTTCGAATTTCAGCTTGATAAAGAGTTAAGTCATGGAAAAGGTTGGGAAAATTATATTCTTGGAGTTGTAAATGAGATCAAAAAAGCAGGAAAAAAAATGGAAGGTTTTGACTGTATTCTCCGCAGTGAACTTCCTGTAGGCGCCGGGATTAGTTCTTCGGCAGCACTTGAATGTGGATTCGCGAGTGGACTTGATCAACTTTTTAACCTCGGGTTTAGCGATCTGGATATTGTTCGCCTTTCCCAAAGGGCTGAAAATAATTTTGTTGGTTCCAACTGCGGAATCATGGATCAATATGCCTCGGTGATGAGTAAAAAAGGTAATCTTATTTTACTCGATTGCCGTAGCCTGGAATCTGAATTTATACCTGCCGATTTTAAAACCTGTAAATTAGTACTTCTCAATACGAATGTTTCACATAATCTCGCCGACAGTGAATACAATACCAGGCGCGAAGAATGTGAAGAAGCGATACGTATAATACAGCAAACAAGACCGGAAATAAAATCGCCCCGCGATCTCACTTTCGTCCTACTTGAAGAATTCAAAAACAAAATCAACTCCAAACTTTTCAAACGCCTGGATTATGTTCTGCATGAAAATAAAAGAGTTCTGGACGCTGCGAATGTCCTTCAGAAAGGAAATCTTAAGGAGTTTGGAAAACTCATGTATGGATCCCATGAGGGCCTGCAGAATAATTACGAAGTGAGCTGCCCCGAACTGGATTTTCTGGTAGATTATTCTAGAAAAAAAGATTTTATATATGGCTCAAGAATGATGGGTGGCGGTTTTGGCGGCTGCACTATTAATTTAATTGAAGAAGATAAAATTCCTGATTATATCAGGGAAGTCTCCAAAGCGTATTTTGAAGAATTCAAAATAGAAATTGATGCCATTACGGTACTTCCTGATGAAGGAACTCAAATTTCAAAAACAATAGAATTATGAATACCAGTCTTAATGAGTCTCCACATAGAAGATATAATATATTAACGGGTGAGTGGATATTAGTCTCCCCGCATCGCACCAAAAGACCATGGCAGGGAAAGACAGAAGATAAAAAGCACTCTGAAAAAGAAAGTTATGACCCTGCCTGTTATTTGTGTCCCGGAAACACTAGAACCAGCGGTGAAAAAAATCCAGATTATAAGGAACCCTACACTTTTATCAACGATTTTTCATCGCTGCTTCCGGACACTCCCGATATTGAAAAAAATGAAGGCCTTTTGAAAGCCGAAAGTGAAAAAGGGATTTGTAAGGTCGTTTGTTTTTCACCCTATCATTCCCTGACGCTTCCTTTAATGGAAGTTGAAGATATCACTAAAGTTATTCAAACCTGGAAAAAGGAATATCTGGAGCTTGGATCCAAAGATTTCATTAATTACGTTCAGATCTTTGAAAATAAGGGAGCTATTATGGGATGTAGCAATCCGCATCCACACGGGCAAATCTGGTCTCAATCTTCAGTGCCTACCGAGATTCTGAAAAAATCAGGGAAACTTCTGGAATATTGGAAAGAAAATAAGAGAAGCCTATTAGGGGATTATCTTGAACAGGAACTGGAAGCCGGAGAAAGAATCCTTGATGAAAACGACCATTTTGTCGCACTTGTTCCATACTGGGCGGTCTGGCCTTTTGAAGCCATGATCGTTCCAAAAAGACATATTCAGCATATTGGTCAGTTAACTTCTGAAGAAGAGAAGGCATATGCCGAAATTCTTAAAAAACTTACCATAAAATACGACAATCTATTCGAGACTTCATTCCCTTACTCTTCCGGTATTCATCAGATGCCTACAGATGGTAAAGAATATCCCGAGTGGCATTTTCATATGAGTTTCTACCCTCCTCTTCTGCGTTCAGCAAGCGTTAAGAAATTTATGGTAGGCTATGAAATGTTTGCCGGACCTCAGCGTGATATTACGGCAGAACAGGCGGCAAAACGCCTAAATGAACTTTCAGCAGTTCATTATCTGAAATAAAAAAGAAGAGCATGGAAAACAAGGTTACTTTAAAAGAATTATCTAAACTATTAAATGTTTCAGTAAGTACCGTTTCCAAAGCTCTTAATAACAGTCCCGAAATAAGTGACAAAACCAGGGATCGGGTTAAAGAGCTGGCAGAGCTAAATCATTATGTTCCCAATGTTGTGGCACAAAACCTTAAAGCCCGCCAAACCCGAACAATTGGCGTGATTATTCCAGACATACTTCCGCATTTCTTTGCGCAGGCATTACATGGTATTGAAA
>JAGXII010000189.1 GCA_024635735.1 Christiangramia sp.
ACTTTTGGTTGTCCAACTTCACTGGTAGCCAATCCATTCTCGATAGTTTGAAGTATAGATTCCGGTCTAAAGGGTTTGGAAACGTAATCGAAAGCTCCCTCTTTCATAGCTTTCACCGCCATACTGATCTCGGCATAGCTGGTCATCACAATTACAGGAGTTGACGGATTCTCACCTTTAACTTTCTCGAGGATCTCATGCCCGTCGTTATCTGGCAGGCGAACATCGGTAAGAACGATGTCAAATTTTATTTCTGAGATTATCTTATAAGCTTCTGAAGCGGAGTATACCAGTGACACTTTATAATCCCTTTTTTCCAAAAAGGTTTTTAACATGGTACCAAAGGCAACATCATCTTCTACGACCAATACTTTAGGCATACATTTTAATTAACTCCTAACAAAGGTAAGAATCTTTGATTCATAAGTTTTTAAAAGAAAACATAAAAAAAAAGAGAGGCTATGAATCCTCTCTTTTTAACAACTTTTATTTCACCTTTTAGGTAATCTAATTCCATTTTGCAGATTTCCGAACAATCTGTGGCGCAAAACAAGCAAAAAAGTGACGTTCTTAGTGTTAGTTTTCTGGTTGTAAAGTACCGGGGTTAATCCCGATGTCACTTTTTTGCAATTGCCTGCTGGGGTAAATTAATACTTCAGTTCCTTCATTAATCTGCAGTCCCGGAGTTGGCCTCTCCTTTAACGGACCTTTTATTTTTGATCGTCACCTTCGTCTTCGATCCAGTTTCCATCCTGATCTACAAAAACCTGTTCGATTTCTCCTTCATCATCAAGGTCGATCTTATAAATTTTCATTTCTCCATCAGCTTTCACCCAGGCTTGCTGCGGGATAGCCTCGGCATAATCTTTATTCAGAGCGTCTTTTACTGCTTGTGGCAATGCCATAATCTCTACTTCGGCGTATTCATCCTGAACTGTTGACACTGCAACTTCTCCTACTTCATTCTCTTCCTGTGCCTGTAAATTCTGGCTTCCAAAGAAAACAGCTCCCATAGTCATAAGACTTAAAACAATTTTTTTCATAATGCTGATTTTATTGATATACAATATATAGAGTAAGAATTGTACCAAATATGTAAGATTTTAGCTATCGTCTTAAAGACGAGAGGATTATTAACATAATTAAATTTCAACACCTACAACTTTTTGTAGAATTGTATGTATATCGAAACACAATGTGTGGAATTTTAACCTCAACTTATCTGCAAATTTTTAAAGATCGATAAAAAGAAAAGGCTCCCTAAAGGAGCCCTTTCAATCCGAAAATCTAAATTATAAAACAGAATAAATTAAATAAGAAAGTATAATTTATTCCATTCCCAATACTAACCTTTTTATTACATTGTAAAAATCATACCACTCAGTATCACCCCATCTCCAAAACTCCTTTAATTCTGATTTTTAACACTTTAACCGGTTTTTTAAAAATTTAAGTTCTTGTAGAAATATAAAAAAGTGTGGAATCGCATGTTTATTGAACCATAAAGTGTGGAAATTTATACCCACTTTTTCACTTTAAAGGATCTTTCCGGTTAGCTTTAATTTCAGCTTTTCGCTTCTTTTCTTTTAAGCGTTTAATTTTTGAAGCTCTGGTGGGTTTTGTCTTCTTTCTGGGTTTGGGTCTTTTTAGGGATTCCTTTAATTCAAACAGGAATGTTTGTATGACGATCTCCTTATTAGAAGACTGGCTTCTGGAATCCTCACTACTCATCTTTAGAATCCCCTCCTTATTGATCCTTTTGGAAAGTTTCTTTAAAACGCGGTTCTTTTCTCCTTCAGAAAGGGCTTCAGAATTTTGAACGTCAAAGCTCAGTTCTACCTTAGTAGCAGTTTTATTCGCATGCTGCCCTCCGGATCCTGAGCTTCGAACGGCTTTATACTCAAGTTCCTTCAGAAGCAATTCTTCGTCCATATTATCGTGGCTGATGCGATTCTTTAAGAAGATCTGCAACCGTTTTTACAGGGTTGAATGTTGCCACAGGCACTTCCACGAAGACAGTATTCCATTTTGCCATTCCACCGTTCCATAAACCGGGACGTTCCAAAGCCTTTAATGGCTTTCCATCCTTGGTCTTATCCGCAATAAAACTCATATCCTCATCTACATACTTATGCAAATCATAGCCTTCCCCTTTATGATCTCTTAATGAGCAAACAATATCAACAGGATTGAAGTGAGTTGCCTCGCGTGCGGTTTTTGCCTGTTCAGGATTGTTCTCATCTATCTGGGCGCCTTCTATAATTTGAAGTGAAATTTCGCCATTCTTATCTTTTACAAGGAAAGGTCCTCCACCGGGTTCTCCTTCATTTTTTACCATTCCGCAAACTCTAAGCGGCCGGTTAAGTTTTTCCTTTAACCAGGGCACCGAAATTTTATCTTCTGAACTGGCTTTGACAAAAAGCTCCTGATTCAGAAAATTTTTAATTTCTTCCAGGCCTTCTCCTGAAGTGTCTCCTGACTCAAGTTGCTCCAGATATTTATTGATGGTAGATTTAATCTTGAATAATTTCCCACCCAGCATTTTTTTGTAATCCACTACCTGCCGGATTGCACTTTCCACTACAACATTATCTATATTCTTAATAAATACGACCTCTTCTTCCAGCTGATTTAGATTCTCGATGAGTGCACCATGACCACCGGGTCTAAAAAACAGCTCATTGTCTTCAGTTCGAAATGGTTCAAATTTATCGTCTACCGCAATGGTATCGGTCTTTGGGTTCTGGTAAGAATATTCTATTTCGAATTTCACCCCTGTTTTCTCCTCCACTCTTTCATGGATCTCCTTCCATTCTCCCTGAAATTTCTCTTTATCACCTTTAGCCACTGTAAAATGAAGTTTTGCCAGACCATCTACAGCAATATATTCTGCCGCTTCGATCAAATGCTCTTCAAATGCCGTTGCGATATGGGAATTGTATTTATGAAAAGGAACCAGACCTTTAGGTAAATTTCCTAAATACAAACCATCAGAATCCAGGATCGTCTTTACAAGGTAGAGATGCCTATTGTCATTACTTGCAGTTTCAAAATTGGAATAATTGCTTTTTGCCTTTTCCACAGCGTGTTCGTAAAACGGAAGTTCAGTCATATGATTAAAGAAGCGCTGCAGATCTGGATCTCCTTCTTTATCCAGAAAGTCTCTCAAACCCTGAGTTTCGGGATCAAATTTGTCGGCAAAATTATGAAGTGCCTTGAACATCCGGGTGGCAGCACCAGAAGCCGGCACGAATTTCAGGATGTTATGCTTGTTTTTTTCTGAATCATAAAACCGGATAAGGTCTTTTTTATGAGCCTCTTCCACTCCGCTTATTCCTTTCCCAATGGTTGCGGCTTCGGTAATATTTACTTTAATATTGCCGCGTTTAAAGATCTTTATCTGTTCTTCAACTTCACTGGTAGTAAGTCCTTTTTCTTCAATTTGTAAAATATCGATCTGGCTAAAATCCACAATTTTTATTTTTTATGAGTTGGTTAATTATTTCCACAGCCTTTTTAAGGCGCTCTTCTCTGTCTCCTTTTAATATTATATAAGGTTTTTGATGTTGATCCAGTTCATTTTTAAACCGGTAGAACATTCCCTCACGATCATGAGGTTTATCCCTTAAATCATCGGGAGTCCATGGAACATCAATATACGTTAAAAAGTATAAATCGTAATGGTTGTTTAACGCATGTTTAAGAAGTTGCGGGTCGCAATACCCCTTATAATAGGCTTCAGAATAAACTTTTAGTTCGAGTAGATTGGTATCGCAGATTAAGACATTTTCGGCCATTTCCACAAGTCGGTTTTCGATATCCATCTGTCCTTCCGCTATGTGAATAATATCTCTGGGTTCACAAATGCGCTTCTCGTTATCCCAGACCTTCTGAAGGTAATAACGCATATACTCTTTCACCAGTGGCTCATTGAGGTGTGCTGCGAGATCTTCCGATAATGTTGTTTTACCGGTAGATTCAGGCCCGAACAGGACTATTTTTATGAGATCACATGACCTCTGCTTAAGCTTTTCTTCCATACAATATAACCCTGTACTGCGAGAATTGTGAATATAATATATTGTAGCGCGAGCATTCCCAGACCACGGTAAGCATAGAGTGGCACAGTAATAAGATCGGCAAATATCCAGAGGGTCCAGTTCTCCAGTTTTTTAATTGCCATATACCACATCGCCGTAAAAAATACTCCCGATGTAAAAATATCTATATAATTAGCAGTTTCTATTTCATATCCAAAAGCTCTGTAAACTCCGTAGGTTACCAGCATCGTTAATAGAAAAAGAATAAAACCGATGATCTTTTCTCTTTTATTAGTGCGGGTAATAGGCACTACATATTCTCCGTCCTTCTTTCTCGCCCAGTTGTACCAGCCGTAGATACTCATTACAGAATAGTAGAAATTCATCATCATATCCCCGTAATAACCTGCCTTGTAAAGCAGATATACTGTAAGTACCGTTGCTATAAGGCCTGTAGGATAAACAAGAATATTCTCCTTTTTGGAGTAATAAACGCTCAGGATCCCAAAAACAAAAACGATTATCTCAAGAATAATAGAGGTTAAGCTGGCATCTTTGTATTGATCAATAAAAAAATCAATAATCGGCTGCATAATCGCTTCTGTCAGATTTAACGATCTTAATATAAATGAGTCCGCTTTCTATGGCTTCAAAAGTATTTTTTATCTCTCTGTTGAGAAGACCCATCACCTCATCATAATCCCCGTAAACCTGAGTGCTCAATGGATTTTCCTTCACGGTAAGCCCCGAGGCTCTCATTTTTTTGATAAAATTTATTATAGGTGGTTCAAAATCGTCCTGAAGTGGAGTCAAGGTTAGTTCTACTGAAATTTTCATGGAGTTCTCTTTTCAACCCAAAGTTAGCCAAAACTTAGTGGATATTAGCGGTAAGAAGCTAGAATTACGAAGTCGGAAATACGAAGCTTAAAAAAAATTAATTTACAACATCACTGCGCCTAGGCGAAGCAGCTTTTTAAATAATAGTAATAATCAGGAGATTCCTTCGCTCTGCTCGGAATGACAAATAAGAAAAAGCTATTTTGGAATTTAAATTTAGAGTGACGAAAATTGTCGCACTAAGCTTGTCGAAGTACACTTAGTATACTGTCTTTTCGAAGGAGTGAAACGATTGAGAAATCTTTTGAGGGTCACTGTGAACGAAGTGAAGCAGTCTCTAAACTTTGAGATTCCTTCGCTCTGCTCGGAATGACAAAAGGAAGCATCCATCGACTGCCTCTCGACCAGGCTCGAGACAGGCTGCTCAGGAAGACAGTTGCAAGTCACTTTGTAAGAAATCTGTATAGCGTCACTGCGAACGTAGTGAAGCAGTCTCATCTGTATAGAGATTTCTCCCTGTGGTCGAAAAGACATTCAGGTTGAACGTCATGCTGAACTTGTTTGACTTCGTCGAATCTTCGATTTCAGCATCTTTTAAGACCCCGAAACAATCCCGAGCTATCGGGACAGGGTGACGAAAACTTGTCGCACTGAGCTTGTCGAAGTGAGCTTGTCGAAGGAGCCCGTCGAAGTGCTTTTTATACCCGAAAAGAATCATTTTCAAAAGCGGTTCCAATCACCACCAAATCTGCACCAGCCTTATACGCCGATTGAAGTTGCTGAGTGCTGCGAATGCCTCCCCCCACAATAACGGGAACATCAAGCACCTCTTTTACAGCCTGAATAATTTCTGAAGAAACCGAAAATTTCGCCCCGCTTCCGGTTTCCAGATAGATGAGCTTTTTTCCTGAATATTGCCCCGCCAGTGCCGTATTTACAATTTGCCGGATATCATCCTGAGAAAGCGGTATAGTGTTGCTCACTCTCTGCACCGAAGTTTCCCTTCCTCCATCAATTAGAATATAACCGGTGGGGATAATTTCAAGATCGGTCTGTCGTATTTTTTCTACTGAACGCACCTGTTGTTCAATTAAAAACTCAGGATTTCTGCCGGAAATAAGACTTAAGAAAAGTAAAGCATCAGCATGAGAAGAAATCTGACTATGATCTCCAGGAAAAAGAATTACGGGTAAGCCGCAAAGATTTTTGATAGCTTTTACCACGGTACAGGTTCTACCCTCTTCCACGGTGCTTCCGCCTACAAAAATATGAGTTACGTTTTCCGGTAAAATTTGAAGGAAATCTAAAGCTCCTGAAATATCAAATTTATCAGGATCGATAAGAACAGCCAGCAATTTTCGGTTTTCATAAGCTGCCTGCTGAATCTCTTCCAGATAACTTTGAACTTCGATCATCAGGCTTTCGGTTTAGAATTAGAAGGCATCGCGTATACACAGGTGAAATTCTCAAATTCAAAGAAACTTACATCAAACCAGCCATCAATGCCATTAAATCTCACATGAGTGGTAGTTCCGGAATCATCAAAATCAAAGTCGGTTACATTTATGTGCTGTAGAAAACCAAGTCCGGGCTCAGCTATTATTTTATAAACGGCTTCCTTTGCTCCCCAGACGATCGTGAGTTTACGAATGAGAGCCTCTTCATTTGCCAGCGTATGATATTCATCCAGCGGAGTGAATTTATTGGCGATCTTAAGGATTTTCTCGCGCTGTTTTTCTATATCTATGCCCACATCTTTATTACTTATAATGATGGCGGTGTAATTAAAGGAATGGGTAATGGAAATATATTTATCGTCTTTTAAATGTGGTTTTCCATGATCGTCGTAATAAAGATCACTGTCCACATAACCGGCTTCTGCCATTAAATGCCTGATGCTCATAAAACCCCGGCGATGGATTTCAGATTTCATTCCGTTTACCCGGCTCTGGCAATGTGGGGTAAGTTTTATTCCATCGGCCAGCCATTCATAAGATTCTTCTACCTTCCAAATGAAGACTTTAGTCTGTTCATCAACTGTTATTATTTTGAAAAGAGGCATAAATTTTCTTCGGTTTTCCTTATTTTTGCAGACACAAAAATTGCTAATATTCAAATATAATAATATGTCGACTAAAACAGTACCGTATACCGCCTATAAAGTAAAAGATATTGAGCTTGCCGAGTACGGACGCCGCGAGATAGAACTCGCTGAGGCGGAAATGCCTGGTTTAATGGCCCTTCGTGAAGAATATGGAGCCTCTAAACCACTTAAAGGAGCGAGAATTGCGGGATGTTTGCATATGACGATCCAGACTGCGGTTCTAATCGAAACTCTTGTGGAACTGGGAGCTGAAGTTACCTGGAGTTCATGTAATATTTTCTCTACTCAGGATCATGCTGCGGCTGCCATCGCCGCTGCCGGAATTCCGGTTTACGCATGGAAGGGAATGACTGAAGAGGAATTTAACTGGTGTATCGAGCAGACACTTTTCTTTGGAGAAGAGCGTAAGCCCTTGAATATGATCCTTGATGATGGTGGTGATTTAACCAATATGGTTCTTGATGAATATCCGGAACTTGCTGAAGGTATCAAAGGCCTTTCTGAAGAAACCACTACCGGAGTTCACAGATTATATGAGCGCATGAAAAAAGGAACGCTTCCAATGCCTGCGATCAACGTGAACGATTCAGTTACTAAATCAAAATTCGACAATAAATACGGATGTCGTGAGAGCGCGGTAGATGCGATTCGTCGTGCTACCGATGTGATGCTGGCAGGAAAAAGAGTTGTTGTTTGTGGTTATGGTGATGTTGGTAAAGGTACCGCTCAATCATTTAAAGGAGCAGGTTCTATTGTAACCATTACCGAAATCGATCCTATTTGTGCGCTACAGGCTGCAATGGATGGTTTTGAGGTTAAGAAACTGGAAACTGTGCTTCCAAAGGCCGATATTGTCATCACAACTACCGGTAACAAAGACATCGTTCGTCCAGAGCATTTTGAAGCGATGAAAGACAAGACCATCGTGGCCAATATTGGTCATTTTGATAATGAGATCGCGGTAGCATGGTTGAATGACAAACATGGTGATTCAAAAGTAGAGATCAAACCTCAGGTTGATAAATATACCATCAACGGGAAGGATATCATCCTGCTTGCCGAAGGTCGTTTAGTGAATCTTGGTTGTGCAACAGGACACCCAAGTTTTGTAATGAGTAACTCTTTTACAAACCAGACTTTAGCTCAAATGGAACTATGGAAAAATACAGACAAGTACAAAAATGAAGTGTATATGCTTCCTAAGCATTTAGATGAAAAAGTTGCTAAACTTCACCTGGAAAAAATTGGTGTAGAGCTTACCGAGCTAAGACCGGACCAGGCAGAATATATTGGAGTTGAAGTAAAGGGACCTTACAAACCTGAATACTACAGATATTAATTAGATATTAGATCTGAGACATTAGATATTAGATATTAGAAAAGCCTTGCAAATGCGGGGCTTTTTAATTGAATTAATCTTTATAGCCGGGAATATTCTTTCCAAGTATAATGTCTCTCCGGGCTGTGTGGATCCCGTCCGTTTCTTTAAGTTCCAGAACTCCCGAATTTCCGCCACGAAACTCCCCGTTAACCTCTTCCTTTTTCAGTAAAGGGTCACTGGCAAATAAATATTCATTTATATAATAGTATTTTCCGTCAGGCTCCAGTATAAGCGGGTGTATATGCGCCGGAGTTTGACCACTGGGATAACTGCCGGGAATCTGTGTATAAAAAGTGTATTTCCCGTCCTTACCGGTCTTTATCCAGCCCCGCAAATATCCGTGACGTTTTTCCCAGCCTTCTTCATCGCCCCTGGTGGGATAAACACCTGCCGCATTGGTGTGATACACATAAAGAATGACATCCTTGGCAGGAGTTTTTCCGTCAGGCTCGTAAATAATTCCGCTAATTTTAAGTTTATCTTCTCCCTGCCCGAAATCGGGAAGAGTGTCTATTGAATTGAGTTTTTGGTTGCCGTATTCAAATACCGCTTCACAACCCTCGCAAGGACCTCCAACTAGTCTGTTATTTTTCTCTTCCTGAGATTGCGCACAGGAAAAGAAAATAAGGGCAATTCCGGATATAAGAAATCGAGTTTTCATTTCCTGATTTTTAAAGGTATTACTTCGGAAAAATCACTGGTAAGGCTTTCATTAATTTCTCTTTTACTCAACTTTAACCGAAAGAAATCTTAATTGTATCTAAATTTTAGATACATCTCCCTATTTATCAGTAATTTAGCATATAACTATTAAAAAACCAACTATGAAACTAATTAAATTAATGCCGTTACTGGCGCTGCTGCTTTTCGTTGCCTGTGACAATCAAAAGAAAGATGACGATGCCGAAGACATGGCAGAAGAAGCAAATTACAAAAGTCCTGCTCAGGTGAGCAGTTCCTGGGTAGGAGCATGGAATAATAATCAGCCTGATAGTCTGGAAGCGATGACCGCCGATGATGCCGTGCTGCTTATGGATGGCGGTGAGATGTTAAACCGTGACAGTATTTCCACCTGGTATAAAAACGGTGCTGCCATGATGAAAGACCTTAAAACCACTGCTGAGATTAAAAATTCAACCGATCATATGGCCTATGAAGCGGGCACCTATGCTCACCATTCTAAAAATGACAGCATTGACAACACCTATGAGGGTGCGTATGTTGTGATTTGGGAAAGAGACAGTCTTGACTGGAAGGTTAAAGTAATGAGTATTACCAATAAAGTACCGGACAGCTCAATGGCTGAAAATGAATAAACAGATAAACAGTACTGAATTCAGGTTTTATTTGCGGATAAAACTCTTAAAAGCCCTTTCAGTTATGGCAGAAAGGGCTTTTTTGATTTTTAATTCAGTGATGATTGAAAATTCTTCATCATCTTATAGATACATCTAAAAACAAGTTTTTTAGGTCTTAAAGAAGAAGGTTTTTCAAACTTAAATTTGATAAACTTGCTCTCCGGATTGGAACTGGAAATATGATAATTCGTACCCTCCAGAACA
>JAGXII010000190.1 GCA_024635735.1 Christiangramia sp.
ACAGGGATGCCGTGAATAAAATCATAAAATTTAAACCCCTTTCCCATATTCTAATTCAGAATTATGAGTTGGAAAGTATATTATTTCAGGAATAATAATGTTTGTAAATTTAAGTCACTAATGAAGAATCAGAATGCTCGAAAAAATCATAGAACTTAGAAAGCAATTGCATATGCATCCTGAACTATCAGGCAGTGAGAGCAAAACAGCGAAGCTTATAAAAGAATTCGTGCAATCCAATTACAATACTGAGATCATTACTAAACTTGGGGGCAATGGGCTGGCAGTTGTATATGAGCTTCCAGAAGATGGACCATCGGTGATGATTCGTTGCGAACTTGACGCACTTCCAATAGAAGAAGTCAACGAATTCTCCCATAGATCAGCTAAAATGGGTATTTCCCATAAATGCGGTCATGATGGTCATATGGCGATCGTGGCAGGATTGATCATTAAAATTAAAGAAGGAAGTTTTAAAAAGGGGAAAATCATTCTTTTATTCCAGCCAGCAGAAGAAACTGGTGAAGGCGCCTTTAAAGTCCTCAATGATCCAAAATTCGAAAAATTAAATCCAGATTATGTTTTTGCATTGCATAATATTCCCGGTTTTCCTGTCAACTCCATAATAAGTGTCCAAAACTGCTTTTCCTCGACCGTGCAGAGTCTGGCAATATATCTCACAGGGAAACAATCTCATGCATCTGAGCCCGAGAATGGTATCAATCCTGCAACGTCTATTGCTGAGATTATACAACAATTCAATGATCTTAATCAACCGGATATAATTAAACCAACTTTCGCCCTATTAACTCCTGTATATATCAACCTTGGTTCTAAAGATTATGGTATTTCTGCCGGGAAAGGCGAAATACATTTCACTATTAGAACCTCTACAGATGACATGATGCAAAGGTTAAAGGAAAAACTTATGGAAATCGCTGGTAATATTTGTAAGGAAGAGCGATTACAATTAAAAACAGACTGGTTCGATTATTTCCCTGCCTCAATGAATCATGAGGAGTGTAATGATCTAATAATAAAAACAGCCAGTCAAAATAATTATGATCTTATTATAAAGGATCATCCTTTCAGATTTGGTGAAGATTTTGGTTGGTTCTCAAAAAAAACAAAATCGGCGATGTTCGGCCTTGGTGCCGGAACAAATTCACCTGCCCTGCATCATTCTGATTATGATTTTCCGGATGAAATTATCGAAACTGGCATTAACATGTTTTCAGGTATCATAGAGAATCTTATGGTTGGAGCCAGGGCTACTAAGTAGTAATACTGGCTCTATTTCTTCCCGGAATCCTGAATAATCGCGGGCTATTCCTGAAATTAAAAAAACCAGTACTTTATGATGCAGTGTTTACCAGTTCGTTTTGAATATTTGCCGGTACTGGTTGATAGGACGAAAAACTGGATTTAAAAGTAGCCCGTCCCTGAGTAAGAGAACGGAGATTTGTGGAAAAACCAAACAGTTCTGCCTCCGGAGCGATACATTTTAAAATCTGATAATTATCGTTACTTTCTACTCCTTTTATCATGGATCTTCTCGATTGAAGATCAGTCATAATATTTCCTACCATCTCGTCCGGAACTTTTACTGTTAACTCGAGTGTGGGCTCGAGTAATTTTGGATTCGCATTTAAAAAGGCCTCCCTGAACGCATGGGCTCCGGCAATTTTAAAGGAAATATCATTAGAGTCTACAGAGTGCATTTTACCATCATAAACCATCACCCGTACATCCCGAATGTAGGAACCGGTAAGTGGCCCCTCCTCCATCACCTCCAGAATTCCCTTCATGATAGATGGCAGATATCGCTGGTCGATAGCTCCGCCAACGATACAATTATAAAAGATAAGTTTTCCGCCCCACGGCAAGTCTACTTCTTCATTACCCCGTATACTGAAGCCTTCTGGTTCAGGCATTCCTTCCTGCCATGGTTCTATCTTCATATGTACCTGTGCGAACTGTCCTGCACCACCCGATTGTTTTTTATGACGATAATTGGCGGTTGAGGATCTTTGTATAGTTTCCCTGAAGGCAATTTTAGGTTTTTCAAAACTTACTTCTATTCCATAGATATTATTCAGCATCCACTCCACAATTGCCAGTTGTAATTCACCCTGGCAGGCAACGATCAACTGTTTACCTTCTTTGGAATAGGTAATTACTACCGTTGGATCCTGGCTATGAATCTTCCTTAAAGCTTCGTTGAGTTTTTCCTCATCTTTATTATTTATTGCCGAAATAGCTTTCCGGTACCTGGGTTGAGGATACTGTATAGGTTTAATTTCCACTTCTTCACCCGGTGGTGAAAGGGTGTCATTCGTTTCTGTAAACTTTAATTTCAAGGTTGCTCCAATATCCCCCACAGTAAGTTTATTCACCGGTTTCCTGTCATTACCATCCATAATAAAAAGCTGGTTCAGGGTTTCAGTTTCCCCGTTTCTGGAATTAACGAGTTTATCATTAGTTTTTACTTCTCCCCTTTTCACTTTAAAGAATGTGAGCTGTCCCAGGTTGGGTTGATGAACGGTTTTAAAAACAAAGAGCGCTGTTGGAGCTTCTTTTTCAGGAAATATATCTTTACCGTCGGTACTTTGTTCCGGTTCAAGATCGGCTGCCGAAGGAGCCACATTGTCTATAAAGCCCATTAGCCTGCCGCTACCCATATCATTCAAGGCCGATATGCAGAATACGGGAAACAGTTCATGATTAAGCATCCCAGCTTTAATTCCTTTTCGCATTTCATCTTCATTAAGAGTGCCTTTCTCAAAGAATAATTCCATCAATTCCTCATCATTCTCCGCAGCCTTTTCAACTAATTCATTATGCAGGAAAGCCGCAGTTTCTTTCTGTTCCTCCGGAATATCCAGTTTTTGAGGTTTCCCTCCATCCGGAGAAAATTTATACATCTTCATTTTTAAAACATCTACAATGCATTGAGAGCGATCTATTACCAGGGGATATTGAACCTTTATTGCGTTGTTCCCGACAAGACTTTTAATGCTTTTAAAACTTTCTTCAAAATTCGCGCTGGGATGATCTATTTGATTTATCACAAACAATGAAGGTTTACGATATTTATCAATATAGCTCCAAATGATCTCTGTTCCCACCTCTACTCCATGCTGCGCATTTAGAATAGTAACTATTGTATCGGCTACTCTTATTGAGGAAATGATCTCCCCGATGAAATCATCCAGTCCCGGGGTATCTATAATATTGATTTTGTAATTACGCCACTCGGTATGAAGCGGGGTAGCAAAAACCGAATTTCCTTTTTCATGTTCTATTTCGTTGTAATCTGATACGGTATTCCCCGATTCTACCGATCCTCTTCTGTTCAACAGGCCAGCTTCGAATAACATTGTTTCGGCCAATGTAGTTTTCCCGCTGTTATGTGCTCCAACAAAGACTACATTTTTGATGTGCTTGTCATCGTAGATTTTCATTATCGAATATTTTTAGGTGAACACTAAGTGAATGCTGCAATTTCCCGGTCTAAAGGCTATAAATATGGAAGTTTTCATAAATACAGGATTTGCTCTATTAAAGATAAAGAATCCTTCAATAAAATCTTTCATTTTTATCCTGAAGACACCATTTTATGATTTTCATCAGTAGATGATGATAAAAAGGGAAATAAACAGCTATGGAGTTTCTTCATTTTCATGATCTTCTATATCCTTTCTAAGGTCAAGTTTCCTGAAGCTCGGGAAAATAGCACCCATCCCTAAAACGGTTATTAAAGTCATGGTGCCGCCAAAAATAACGGCATTTACTGTTCCCATTAATTTCGCGGTTACCCCACTTTCAAAAGCTCCAAGCTCGTTAGATGAACCTACAAAAATGGAGTTTACGGAAGACACCCTGCCCCGCATATGATCCGGAGTTTTAAGTTGAAGTATAGTTTGCCTGATCACCATAGAAATTCCATCGGTCACTCCACTAAGGAATAGTGCGATCACAGAAATCCAGAATATTTCTGACACCCCAAATAATATAATGCAAAGGCCGAAACCAAATACCGCAGTAAGGAGCTTCATTCCTGCTTTTTTATTAAGCGGATAATAGGCCGAAGTAAACATGATTATTACCGCTCCAACTGCCGGAGCAGCGCGTAAAATTCCGAAGCCCTCTGCTCCTACTTTCAGAATATCCTGGGCAAAAACAGGCAAAAGTGCTACCGCACCTCCAAATAAAACCGCGAACATATCCAAAGCGATCGCACCAAAAATCACTTTCGAATTATAAACATACCTAACTCCTTCCTTTAAACTCTTCATCATCGGTTCTCCTATTTTAGGGTTCAGAATAGGCTTTTTTGATATTTGTGTAAGTCCCAGAAGCGCTATGGCTGAAAAGCCAAATATGATACACATAGACCAGTGTACTCCTATCCAGTGAATGCTAAATCCGGCAAGTGCGGGACCAAGCACAGCCGCAAGCTGCCAGACCGAACTGTTCCAGGTAGCGGCATTTGGATAAACTTTTTTAGGTACAATAAGTGCGAAAAGGGAAAAATTTGTAGGTCCAAGAAAAGCACGAACTATCCCCCCAATAAAAATGAGAAAATAGATCGAGTATAAAATGAAATGTTTTGAAAGTCCGGCAGTTATTCTGGGCCAGGTAAGCATGAAAAGCCCAAAACTAATCACCGAAAAGCCAAGAAGGCATTTGAGTAACAGCCCTTTCTTCTCTTTTTGATCCACAATATGTCCGGCAAATAAAGCAAGGGAAACCGCCGGAATTACCTCCATTAAACCTATCATTCCAAGCGAGAAGGGATCTCTTGTAAGGTTATAAACTTCCCATTCGATCACAATAAACTGCATGGTTCTGGCGAATACGAATGCGAAACGGACTAATAAAAACGTCCGGAATTCTCCATATCGCAAGGCTGCGTAAGGATCTTTTTTGGGCATATTGCTGCTTTGATATCAAATTAGAAATTTCAAATTTAGGAACAATCTTTTTATAATTAAAAGGATTAAGTCTTTCAGAATATAGATTATAAGTTAATAAAGCCCCGCCAAATGGCGGGGCCTAAAATCACTTTGAAATTATTCTATTTTTCTGGCAGAGGTCACATTATCTCCCTGCATAATATCGAGACCTTCCACCTCACCTTCTTCATTTTTATTAAACTTAAGGTTTACCGGAATGCTTTCATTAAAGAATTTATCTTCCTCTTCAGCAAGGATCTCTATTTTATTCTGTCCTTTACATTGCGCCAAAAGTTTATTCCCTTCAAGGCTAATTTTTACCTTTTCCTCGGGAAGTTAAATTTCATTAGTGGTAAAGCCAAAGATTCTGTCGCTGAGCTGATAAGTAGGAAAACCCTTTAAAGTATCGGCATTCCATGCAAAACCATAATTAATTTTCTTCCCATTATTTAAAAAAGATCCATGAATAGCTTTATCAAGACTTTCTTTGCTTATTAATTTATTGGAATTAATTGCATTCTGCCATATAAGCAAATCATACACCGTAGACATAAGAAAACCGCCCGCCTATGGAATTTTCATACTTAAAAAAATCGCATTGATATAACCGTCTTTCCCCGATTGATATCCGGAAGCCCTGTTTGGAATTATTTCAGCATTACTCTTATAGTAAGTTTATCCAGATCTATAATACGATCTTCTGCTTCTTTGAGTATAAAATATGCAAAAAGCGGTTTTGATAAAGATGCTCCTTCAAAAATACTATTGGTGTCTACAGGTTCCATAGTCTTATTATTAGAAACTCCAAAAGCATGATGACAAAGGATTTCAGAATCATTGATAATGGCTATCGAAAGTCCTGGCCAATGGAATCCATTATATCTTCAATACCTGCTTCAAGTTCTACTTTTCGAATTTTCCGGCCTTCCAGAGTTCGTATAGCTTTACTATTTAATTGTGCAAAAATACTGTTTAAAATGAAGAGCAAAAAGGTTGCTAATAAAATTGTTCGTTTTGATTGATTAATAATTTTTAGTGATGCATCTATCATCTATTCATTGACAAAATGAAACGGGAAAGGTTACAGGACTTCGGTTTTACATAAAAAACCTCCTGAATATAATCAGGAGGTTTACTTATAACGTGAAAAACTTATTATTCTCTCTCCTGAAAATTTTCCTTACTTAGTAAAATTCCTAATAACTCAAATTCTTTGATATTCAGAAGCACCATCGTAATTATTCCCATTAACGGAACGGCAAGGATCATCCCTATAATTCCCCACACCATATTTCCTATAATCACCACCAGAATAATGAAAAACGGATGGACATCTACTTTATCCCCAACCACATATGGTTGAATGGAGCATATAACTTTCAACAAACTGTGTAACGGTAAAGGTTAAAAGAATACCCGCCAGGGTCATCAAGGTTCCGCCAGAGAGAAAACCAAATACCACGGCCATAATGAAAGCAATTACATTTCCGAAGTAAGGAATTATGGTGAGTAGCGCCGCGATCACACTAACAAGAATATAGTTATGCACTCCCGATAATCCCAGCCCGATCGAGTAAAGTACTGCCAGAATACCCATGAGCAACAGTTTTCCGCTAAGATACTGCGGCATCACTTTTATAGATTTTGATATCACTTTTTTTACTTTCGGTCGTCTTTGATCGGGAAATACATTTATTAGAAAATCTTTAAAAATTCTTCGATAAGCAAGTAAAAAGAAAATGTAGATAAATGTGAGAAGATAATTGGCTATTGTACTCATTACCCCGCCCATGAATTTACTTATTTTCTCTCCATTACCTTTTCCCGATATCATTCTGTCTCCCTCCTGCTGTATTTGAGTTAATTTGTCTTCGGTTAGCGGAGTGCTTTTAATCGCAAAATCTTTGAGTTTTTCGATTTTCGGCTTCAGGTTTTCCTTTAACTGCGGCCAGTTTTCGGTGAAACTCTTTATTTGAAGGGAAACAAGAAATATCAGTCCGAAGGAAACTAATAATAAAAATAAACTGCTGAGCGCAGCGGCGAGTGTTCTTTTTATCACTTTTTCCATCCAGTTAGATACGGGCAACATAATTAGGCTTAATACAATAGCCACAAATAAAGGAGCGAAAAACGTCTTGGTTTTAGCCAGTCCAAGAAATAAAAAATAAACCAGAATAATTGAAACAGTAGCTATTACTAAAATTTTCTTACGGGATACCATTTGGTTGGGTTTCATATTCCTCAATATCGGAAATGTTTTAAAGAGGTTATATTAAAGAAATCAAAAAGAGCACTGAATTTTCCTTTTAAATAGCAAAAAGCACGGAATTTCCGTGCTTTTCCCCCAATTAAAATAAACCTTAGGATTCTGGTGTATAGTCAAGGTTCAATTTTACCTTTTTACTTGCGGTACCGTTATTAAGATAAATACTGTAAAGATTTTGAGTGGTTTTCGAACATCCATGATAAATTGTTAAATACCTATTATCCCCGATTTTACAACCTTCATATTCTCTCATAATCTTTTTGACAATACTTATTGGAAGTTTTACTCCTCGATATTTTGCCCTGGACCAAAAAATTTCTCCCTCTCCTTTATAAAAAGTTTGGATGTTTCCTTTATTGGTTCTAAAAAGTACTTCATACTTAGAGAAGTTGTCATAATTCAATAATTTCTTTATATCAAATGAGGCGACGCTTTTCTGAAATTTTAAAACTTCAGATGTAACAAAGTCATTTTGTACTACCTCCAAATATTCAATGCGCTGCAAGTGATATAGGTTCATATTTCTTTTTTGAATTGTGAATGTCCCACACTAATAGCCCCCATGAGGAACAAACTGATGATGAAAGTTTTCATGATTAATGAATGATTTATTCAAAGGTTATAATTTCTTAATCAGAATACTTACACAAAAGATTCAAATACTTCTATTAACCAGGAAAATAGATAATGAGACTGTTTAAATCATGTATAAATTTTTAGGTCTGCTGAGGATGATCAGTATTAAAGAAATCAAAAAGCCTGTTCTAGTTTGGAGGATAATTGTAATTTCAATAAAAAATATTGTATGGCAGCAGGCGGATCTAACATTGCTATTTATGGCGCTATAGGCGCAAACCTTTTAATCGCAGCCAGTAAATTTATAGCATCCTTTTTCACCGGAAGCTCTGCTATGCTAGCTGAGGGAATTCACTCTCTGGTAGATACCGGTAACGGACTTTTACTTTTACTGGGTATAAAAAGATCAAAACAAAGACCGGATAAATTGCATCCCTTTGGTTATGGCAATGAAGTCTATTTCTGGACCTTTGTAGTAAGTATTCTTATTTTTGCACTTGGAGGAGGCTTTGCTATTTATGAAGGAGTACATGCTTTACAGGATCCACCTGTAATTGAAGATCCCACCTGGAATTACATAGTTCTCGCGGCAGCCATAGTCTTTGAAGGCACTTCACTATTTATTGCCATAAAAACCTTTAATAAGTCCAGAGCAGCACAATCCAGAAACCTTATTAAGAATATTATACGTAGTAAAGATGCTACCACTTTCGCTGTTATTATTGAAGATACCGCAGCAGTTACGGGACTTATAGTGGCACTTTTTGGCATATTTCTTTCGCAATTTCTGGAGAATCCCTTAATAGACGGAGTTGCATCCATTATAATTGGTGCTATTCTCTTGTTAGTTGCTACTTTCCTGGCCAGAGAGAGCAAGGGATTATTGCTTGGCGAAAGTGCACATCCCGAAATTATTGAAGAAATAGATCAGATAATCAATTCAAGTAAATACATAAAAGCCTCTTCTCTGCCCCAGACAATGCACTTTGGCCCTAATAAAATTCTTCTGATCGTGGAAGTTGATCTTGATGATGACCTGGAATTACTAAAAGCCGAAAAGATCGTAGATGATCTTAGAAAAGAAATCAAGGAGAAATTTCCCAAAATAAAAGAAGTTTATATTCAAACCACCAATAATCTTGAGGCTAATAGTGAAATGAAACCCAACCAATAAAAACAATTTTCCTTTAACCGAATTTACAGCATAAAAAAAGCCATCTCATTGATGACTTTTACATTGTAAAAAAGATGTGAACTAATTAATCAATTAGTTCAACGTTTATAGCGTTCAATCCTTTTTTTCCCTGTTCTACTTCAAACTTAACGTTATCATCCTCACGGATGTCGTCAATAAGACCACTTGAATGTACAAATATGTCTTCGCTTGATTCATCAGATTTAATAAAACCAAAACCTTTGGCATTATTAAAAAACTTCACTTTACCTTCTTGCATTATATTGCTTATTAATTGTTACTATTGCCGCTGTTGTTTTGAGATCGTACGGCATCCAATCTTGTTATTTCTAAAATTCTAAACTTAAAGTTTAAAATAATTAGTCAATAACTTCAACGTTTACAGCGTTAAGGCCTTTTTTGCCTTGTTCTACTTCAAACTGAACTCTGTCGTCTTCACGAATTTCGTCAATTAGACCACTTGAGTGTACAAAGATGTCTTCGTTTGAATCATCAGCTTTAATAAAACCAAATCCTTTGGTGTTATTGAAAAACTTTACTTTACCTTCTTGCATTATATTACTTATTAATTGTTATAAAAATTGTCATCCCTCTTTATAGATCGTATGACATTCGATCTTTTCTTTATCCTGCCCTAAGATTATCAACTCTTCCAAGTTGTCTTAACATTCTGAAGTGCTCCCGCACTGCAGAGACAAAATTGTGTTTGTTATTGTACGGTAAACCGTATTCTTTAGCGGTTTGAGCCACTATATGTGATATTTTTCTATAATGAACATGACAGATATTTGGTAATAAATGATGTTCAATTTGATAATTAAGTCCTCCAATAGCCCATGACAAAAGTCGGCTTTTTGGCGCAAAATTACTGGTAGTCATTAGTTGATGTGTTGCCCAGTCTCCTTCTATTAGTCCATCTTTATCGGGTAATGGATAATCTGAAGTTGGGACGATATGTGCTAACTGAAAAATAGTCGTGATCAATAATCCTGTTACAAAATGCATGGTTAAAAAAGCAAGGATGGTGATCCATGCCGCCAGAGGAACCATGATTATTGGCAAAATTAATACGAATGAAAACGAAATTACTTTCCATCCTATCACTTTCATAAGTTCGATATTAAAAGCCTGCTTCTCTTTAAAAAAGCCCATTTTTCGAAACTTAGCCATCCTGATGAAATCCTTTACCGTTACCCATGAAACCGTAGATAAACCATAAAAGAACCAGGAATAAATATGTTGAAACTTATGAATTTTATGCCACCTTGTATGTGGGGTAAACCTTAAAAAAAATGGAGGATTTATATCATCATCTGCTTCCTCTATATTCGTATAAGTGTGATGCAAAACATTATGCTGAATCTTCCACACACTTGCGTTTGCTCCAATAAGATTTAAAGTATATCCCAGGTATCTGTTTACTGTTTGATTTTTAGAATATGAATTATGAATTGCATCATGCATTATCCCCATTCCTATTCCTGCCATCCCTAAACCACTAATAATATATAAGGTGAATAATAACCATACACTGGCTACAATTCCTGTATTAATAATGACAAGGGGAGTTATAAAAATCAGAAGCATAATCACAGTCTTTACGATCATACTCGTATTGGCGTGTTTGCTAATTTCGTTATTCTTGAAATAGGCGTTTACCCTACTTCTAAGAGTTTTGGAAAATTCGGAGGCCCTTCTCTGGGCAAATTTTGGGTTATTGATACTGGTACTATTTACTATTATTATGCTAAATACTTAAGTGAACAAACTTTGAAATCCTGATTGGATCTTCTCAAGTGAAGAAAACTAAACTATATAACCATGCAAATATAGGACAAAATTTAAGAATAGACGCTTTTTGTAATTATATTTCTTTTTCTAATCGTCTGATTTTGTTAATTCTGAAAATAAAAATCCATAAATAAATGATTTTTCTTCTAAAACTCCATTGTAATCTATCGCACCCTGATGACCCGCATTTTTTTGAGTCCATAACAAAACCGGATTTTTTTGTGATGGATTAGCCTGCATTCTCGCTGCAAATTTGAAAGAATGCAAAGGTGGAACCCTATCATCATTTTCACCTGTAACGATTAAAGTGGAAGGATAGTTAATGTTATTATCGATATTATGATATGGAGAATATGAGTACAGATTCCTGAATCCTGCAAGATCTTTCGTGCTTCCATATTCTTTTAAATTAGTGGAAGTCGCTCCCGTGGTGAAATTTTCATATCTAAGCATATCCATCACACCTACATTAATAACTGCAGCCCCAAATAGATCAGGCCGGGTAGTGATTGCGGCAGCCGTAAGCAGTCCCCCATGGGAAGAACCGGTTACACCTATCCTCTCAGGACGTGTATATTTTTGTTCTATAAGATATTCGGCCGCAGAAGTTAAATCGTAAATTCCATTTCTCTTTCTTAAACCCTGTCCTCTAAGATGCCATTTTTCTCCTAACAATCCTCCACCTCTTACATTAACATAGGCAAAGGCTCCGCCATGCTCGAGGAAATATACAATTCCGGAATCAAAAGACGGGATCCCTATATTTCCGTATCCACCATAGGTTTTAATTAAAAATGGAGTATTGGAATCGGTTTTCAGACTGTCTTTATAAACAATAAAGATGGGAACTTCTACCCCATCATGTGATTTAAATGTAGTTTGCTTAAACTTAATTCCTTTATAATTAAAACTAACTCTCGTTTTCTCTACTCTTTCATAACTATAGTCAACCTGGTTAAGTTTGTAAAGTACAGGGGGAATGGTGTAAGATTCCAAATAGAAGAAAAATTCCTCAAACTTTTTGCTATAAATAAGGTCACTTATAGCTAAACCTTTAAGCATAGGTATTTCCTTTAAAACTTTACCTTCATAGTCAACAGCGGTTAAAATTGAATTTTGTTGACCCTGATATGAAAGAAAGAGTTTATCGTCCAGGAACTCATAATTTGTAAGACTAAACTCTTTATAGGAAGGAGAAAGAATCTTCCAGTTTTTAGGTTTATCTATTGGTATAGAAACCAGACTTTTATTATAATCAAGAATGGTTTGTACAATTAAATTACCTTCTTTAAAATTGAGAATATTTAGTTGGTAAGGAACGTCCTTTAATAAGGTTCTGAATTCCATTTCCTCTCCTTTTGGAATTAAATACTTGTAGGTATAAGTCCTTTTCTCAAAGTTCTCTTCAGTTATAACAAAAAGATCCTCCTCACTTGCGCTAAACATGCTAAGAAAAATATCTTCCTTGTTGGCTTCCGCCACAACCTTGTCTTCAGCCTGATCAAATCCCAGCTTGTGATATCTGATTGTTGGAAGTACCGTTTTGCCACTAATAGAATCAAAAGGATATTCCTTATAAAAGAAGCCTTGATTGAGCCAGTAAATCCCACTAAATTTGGTGTGAGTTACCACATCTGGGAGCTGATATTTATTTACAGGCTGCACCACTCTAATTTCCTTCCAGTCAGAGCCGTTTCTGGTATATTGATAGGCGAGAAATTGATTATTCTTTGAAGATTTATAATAATCAATATAGATTTTATCTTTTCGGGAAATAGAAGCGCTTGACACCAGCACTTCATATTTGTCGTTAAGGTTTTTTTTGTAATAAATATTAGGTGGGGAATCGTAATCCGGGTATTTAATTGAAAACAGAGATTCATGTTCTTCCAGATCTTTCTTTATTTCTCCTTTATATCTTCCAGTGTTAATATTAAGATATTGCTCTATCTTTTCTTCAATATGGTCCTTCCTCTCTAACCTCTTAAGGTATTTTACCGAGATTTTATTTTCCTCGTTTATCCAATCCTTTACTTCATCTTGAGTATACGATTCTAACCACTGATAATCATCTTCTATTTCCTGACCGTGGTACAAATTTATAACCGGCTTTTTTGGAGTGACAGGATACTCAATTTGAGCATTTAAAAGGTTGAAAAATAAGGAGAATATGATACTAAAAATGTAAGCAGCCTTCATGTAATGAATAAATACGGAATTATTGGGAGGGTTAATTTATTGACTTCAGAGTTGTAAAACAAAAAAACTTCATCCGGCAGGATGAAGTTTAAGAGTAATATTTTATTAAATTCTAAGAGTTTAAATCTTCTTAACTCTTACTGCATTCATACCTTTCATACCTCTTTCGAGCTCAAAACTAACCTTGTCGTTTTCATCGATATCATCAATAAGCCCGCTTACGTGTACAAAATATTTTTCTCCTGTTTGTTTTCCAATAATAAATCCGAAACCTTTTGAATGATCAAAAAATGAAACTTTTCCTTCTGTATCTGTAATCACTTCCTCTTCATCTCTATCCTCTTTCTTTGGAATCGCTATTTCGATATCCTCTGCTTCAACTTCTACTTTCTGGGAAGGATCTGGTGGTGTATCTGTAAGATTGCCATCTGCATCCACATAAGCGATCATATCTTCAAATGATCCACCTTTGTTTGAATTTTCTTTACGTTCGAGTTTTTTCTGCTCTTTCTCTTTACGCTTCTTAAGTTTCTTCTTTTCTTTTTCTCTTTTGTTTTGGGTTTGTCCGGATCTTGCCATTCACTATAATTTAATTAATAATCGTTTTCAATTCCAATGCTTTGAACCAACTAAACAAATACCAGAAAAATTAATGTGTGAGATTACTTTTTGATGGATCAATCCAGAGAGCAACGGCGATATTGCCTGCACCAAAATTTTGGTAAAGATAGTGATAGGATTTCGATAATAAAAACCTAAAGCACCACTACTTCAAAAGATTTTTATTTCTCATGAAGATATTTAAAAATCGCTGAAAAATCGAGGTCGGCCATGTTCTTATGTTTTGCCAGGCCATATACTTCTTTCGCTGTGTTGGTTAACGGACTCGGTTGCCCAAGTTCATAGGCAGTATCTGTAAATAAATGTAAATCTTTCTGCAGGTGTTTTAGCGGGAAATTAGGCTCATAATCATTATTCTCTATCCGTGATCTAAAAACATCTAATATAGGCGCGGTAACGGGTGTTTTTAATAAAATATCCATCGCCGTTTTCTTGTCGATCCCCATAGCCATTCCCAGATTCAAACTTTCGGAAAAAGCGAGCATACTTTGACCCAGAAGTTGATTGATCATAATCTTCATAGCAGAGCCTTTCCCCACCGGACCAATATGAACTGCATCCTTCCCCATTTTTTTCAATAATGGTCTTACTTTTTCCAGATCTTCTTTTTCGCCACCTACAAGGAATAAAAGTTCAGCGTTTGCTGCCGGTAATTTAGAGCCTGAAACCGGCGCGTCCATAAATTTAATTCCATAGTCTTTTGCGACTTTGGCCATCTTTTCACTGAACGATGGATTTACGGTGCTGGAATCTATCCATATAGAATTTTTATCCATAGCCTGTAGAAAACCGTCCATTCCCGTGGCTAACTCCTCCACTACCTTAGGGTTTTCAAGCATTGTAAACAGAACATCCACCTCTTTTGCCGCCTCTGGTGCAGATTCGGCCCACTCTGCTCCCATTTCCAGAAGTTTCCCGGCCTTTTCTTTAGTTCTGTTATAAACCTTTAAATCGTATCCAGCCTTTACAAGATTAGCCGCCATGCGGCTTCCCATAATACCTAGTCCAATAAATCCTATTTTCATTTTAAAATTATTTTATAGATCAAAGTTAAAAGGAAGCAATTAATACCACAATCTTAAGCTGGTATTATCGAAAATTCATAAATAAGCCTTATTAAACCAGCTAAGGACAGAAAAAAGACTTCTTTAATCCTTAATATCCATTAATTCCCTTAGCCTGGTAATATGCTCCTCGACTTCCTCAATTTTACTGGTATAAGAACGTGAAATTTCCCTGGATCCTTTTTCTAGAAAATTCTCTGCCATATTCATCATCAGAACCTTTTTTTCTTCCAGCGTACGCAAACAAACCCACAGGGTTTCTTCAAGATTTTCGTTTTGAGCTAATAATAAAGATTCCTGTGAAAATGAATGTCCTACATGACACCTGTATCTTTCTATCCCGGTATCTTTTATCTTCCATAAGGGTCCACCACAACTTGCACAACTCAAAGCTACTTTTTCTCCCAGGATATCTTCAGTATGAACCTGACTTTTAATCTTTGTAGCTATTTGAGCTTCCCGAATTAATGACTTTGGGATCTTCACTTTTCCGGGGAGTTCACTTTTTAGTATTTCCCTGATCAATTTAGCAATATCCTCCAGTTCCACTGTATAATCTATATCTACAAACTTTTGAGCGGTTGCAGGCATTCCCGAGTATTCTGCTGTTTCTGGATTTTGAATAACGGTTAGTCCACCACAGCGTTTTACCGCCTCAAGGCCCACCGTGCCATCATTTAATCTACCCTATAATAAAATTCCCACACATTGATTTCCAAAGGTTACCGCGGCAGATCTAAAAAGGACGTCTATAGAGGGCCTGAAAAGATTTTCCCTGGGCCCTTTGGAATTGTGAAGTTTTTTGTCCAACACTAGCATATGATGATTGGGAACACCCACATAAACCTTTCCTTCTTCTATTTCCAGACCTTCTTCACATTGAATTACCTCGAGTTCGATTCGCTTCTGAAGAAAAGTGGCGAAACTGGAGACCATATCAAAAGAAGAATGGACCACTACTAAAAAAGAAGCCTTAATGCCTGCGGGTATTTTTTTCAATATATCTTCCACTGCAGCACGTCCACCGGCAGAAGCGCCAATAAGAATTAATC
>JAGXII010000191.1 GCA_024635735.1 Christiangramia sp.
ACATGGTATTGAAACCAGAGCTACGGAGCTTGGTTACAGGGTTATCATTTGTATTTCGAATGAATCCCGGAAAAAGGAAGTTGAAAGTATTCAAACGCTTGTAAGAGGCGGAGTAGATGGGTTAATCATGTCTCTTTCACGGGAAACCCAGGCAAGTATGGATATTCAGCACTTAAAGGAACTTCAGAATTACAGGGTTCCCCTGGTGCTTTTTGATCGTGTTATAGACAAAATTCCTTGTGACAAAGTATGTATCAATGATTCTCTACAGGCTGAAAAGGCGACCATGGAACTTTTTAATTCAGGGTGTAAAAAAGTAGCTTATATTTCTGCAATTTCACATACAAGCGTTGATGATCAAAGGAAAATAGGCTATCTCGAAGCAGTAAAAAATGTAGGTAAAGCCAAAAGGCTTATTGAATTTGACTATAAAAAATTTCCGGATAGTCAGATTCGAAAAATTGTGAGAGATCAAAAATATGACGGTTTTTTAGCTTCCGATGAGTTGGCTGCAATTCTTACAATGAAAAGCTTATTAAACTCAGGTTTTAAAATACCAGACGACGTCGCGGTAATTGGTTTTACAAACGGATTAATGAGTGAGCATTTTCTCCCATCTCTTAGTACCGTAGATCAACAGGATGAAGAGCAAGGCCGGCTGGCAATGGAAACTATGGTAGATCGCATTGAAGGCAAACTCCCGGAAGAACCTCTGGAATATAAATTAGAAACTTCTATAATTCACAGAGATTCCACCCGAAATTAATATTTTTTACTGGGCAAAGTATACATATACAAATACTACCAGCGCGCAAATCCCAAGTCCCACTGGCAATACGTATTTCCATGGGCTTATATCCACTTGTTTTGTATAATCCAGCACGAATTCCTCTTTGCGAGGGTTTACTCTTCCAATAATCCACATAATTAAGACATTAAGAACAAAAAGGATAGCCATTACGTGAAGGTAATGTGGTAATGCGTCTTCTCCCACTACGAAATACTTTAGCCCAAGATAAACCAGGTACAGTCCTACTCCACTAAATAATGCAACTTTCGCCGCGATTGCCGGAATCTTTTTAGATAAATATCCCACCACAACGATCGTAAGGATTGGAATACTATAACAACCATTCACCTCCTGCAGATAACCAAATAATCCTTGTGGAGCATTCGCAATAAGCGGAGCGATAAACATGGAAGCTATAGCGATGATGATACCAAATCTCTTACCTTTCTTCACCACTTCTTTTTCAGAAGCTTCAGGGTTAAAATGATGTTTGTAAATATCTATTCCGAATAAAGTAACAGAACTGTTTAATGCCGAGTTAAAGGAACTTAAGATAGCTCCAAACAATACAGCGGCAAAGAATCCTACTAAAACAGGCGGTAATACCTCATTTACCAGAGCAGGATAAGCCTGATCCGGATTGTCCAGATTTCCCTGGAATAAATGCCAGGCAATAATTCCGGGAAGTACCACGATAATAGGTCCTAATATTTTAATAAAAGCAGCCAGCATAAGCCCTTTTTGACCTTCTTTCAGGTTTTTGGCTGCCAGTGCTCTCTGAATAATCGCCTGATTGGTTCCCCAGTAAAAAAGCTGAACGAGCATCATACCGGTAAATATTGTTGCGAATGGCACCGATGCATCTGGCCCTCCTATAGAATCAAATTTTTGCGGATTGGCATCCACTAAAGTTGACAAACCAATCATCATATCACCATCCCCTATTGCCATAAGACCAAATACGGGAATCATTAATCCTCCAATCAGTAGACCAATAGCATTAATGGTATCGGAAACTGCAACAGCTTTCAATCCTCCAAAAATCGCATAAATAGACCCTACGATCCCAATACCCCAGACACATATCCATAAGGCCACGTTATCACTAACTCCAAGAAGTTCTGGAATATCAAACATAGTACTGATTGCCAAACTACCGGAATAAAGTACGATAGGCAGGAAAATGATCATATATCCTGAAAGGAAAAGTCCCGAAACTATCGATTTAGTCGTACGGTCAAAACGCTTTTCCAGGAACTGTGGTACGGTGGTTAATCCACCTTTGAGATATCTGGGAAGTAAAAATAATGCCGTTACCACAATGGCAAGTGCAGCAAGTGTTTCCCATGCCATTACTAAAATTCCTTCACTGTATGCCTGGCCATTCAAACCTACAATCTGTTCTGTAGAAAGGTTGGTTAAAAGTACTGACCCTGCGATCACACCGGCAGTTAAACTACGTCCTCCAAGAAAGTATCCATCGCTGGTTGTTTCATCAGTAGTTCTGGTGGCTATATAGGCGATTATGGCAACCAACGCTGTAAAGCCCACGAAAGAAAGAATTCCAATCATAATGTTTTCTTAAAATTTTTTAAATATAGAATTATATTGTTGAAACGTATAAATTACAGGTAATATTTATGTGTCATTTTGCGGAAAATGAAAAAATGATGTCATTTTTATATGTTTCTCCCGGTTTTAGAATACTACTTGGGAAATTTCTAAAATTAGGAGCGTCAGGATAATTTTGCGCCTCTATGGCCACAGCCGGATATTTTTTATCTATTTCACTTAAATAAGTCCAGGTATCGGGAAGGCTTTCGGGCGAATAAATAACCAGAACAGGCTGATTACTTTTTACTTTTAGTTTTACGCCACTCAAAGGAGCAAAAAGCTGTGCCTGAAGTTCATCTTCCATTACATCCAGTACGTATACATCATCAAGTTCCCTGTTTCCCAAAAGACGGCTTTCACGATAATCCTTAGGATTCTTTTTCAGTTTGGTAAGATTTCCTGTTGGCAGATTCTTTTCATCCAGCTCCAGAATTTTGGACGCGTTTATCTGCATAAAATGATCGCTGACACTGCCTTCTCCATTCAGATTAAAATAAGTATGATTTGTAATATTTACAATGGTTTCCTTATCGGTTTTTGCTGAATAGGAAACTTTTATTTCATTTTCTTCGGTAAGACAATAAGTAGCCTTAACCTGCAAAGTACCGGGATATCCTTCCTCGATATTTTTACTGAGATAGGATAATGTGACTGAAGGATTCTCTCCTTCATGTATACTTTCTACCTCCCAGAGCCGATATTGAAATCCTCTTTCACCGCCATGTAAATGTACTCCTTCATATTCTTCATGAGGAGTATATTCCTCGTCACCAATAGAAAAGGTACCATTGGATATTCTTCCGGCGAAACGACCTACGGTAGCACCAAAACATTTATTTTCCCTGCGATAGTCGCCTGAGATATAATCTTCAGCATGCTGAGGGCCAACCACAACATCTATTAGCCTGTTCTCTTTATTTTTTATTTTGAAGCTGAAAATAGACGCTCCGTAATTCAGTATCTGTAACCGACTTTTCCTGGAATTCACCAGTTCAGTCAATTTAAGGTCGGAAGGTTGGATAGTACTCAAGATTGTTTGTTTTTCTTATTAATCCAGGAATTTACTTTTGATTCCAGAATATTCAAAGGTAATGAGCCGCTGGTAAGAACCACATCGTGAAATTCACGAATATCAAATTTCTCTCCCAGTTGTTTCTTTGCATCTTCCCTTAATTCGAGAATTTTATTCATTCCTACTTTATATGCGGTAGCCTGGCCTGGCATTACAATATGCCTTTCCACCATTTTTACACAGTTACTTTCAGCAGCAGGAGTATTCTCCTTATAATAATCAATACCCTCCTGTCTGGTCCATTTCATAGAATGTATTCCCGTATCCACTACAAGACGGCAGGAACGCCATAATTCGGCAGCCAGCCTTCCAAAATCGGAATATGGATCCTGATAAAATCCTATCTCTTTAGGTATATATTCGCTGTATAGTCCCCAACCTTCAATAAAGGCTGTAAAAGAACTGAATTTTCTAAATTCGGGAATGCTATCCAGTTCCTGAGCGATCGCGAGTTGCATGTGGTGTCCCGGAATACCTTCATGATAGGCCAGTGATTCCATTTCATATTTAGGCATGGCCTCCATATCATACAAATTGGCATAATAGGTCCCAGGTCTTGATCCATCAATAGCGGGTTTTTGATAAAAGGCTTTTCCGGCACTTTTCTCACGGAAAGGCTCCACAGCTTTCACCACTACATCGGCTTCAGGCATCGTATTGAACAATTCAGGCAATTTTGATTTCATCTGGTTGATGATACTTTTCGCCTTTTTTAGATAAGCCGATTTTCCTTCTTCAGAATTTTCATAATAGAATTGCTTATCGGTACGCATGAATTCAAAAAAGTCCTGAAGCGAACCTTCAAAACCTACTTCTTCCATGATCTTTCCCATTTCTGAATGGATGCGAGCCACTTCACTCAAACCAAACTTATGGATTTCTTCCGCCGAAAGATCTGTGGTAGTCACCCTTTTTAAAGCAAGATTGTAGTACTCCTCTCCTTTCGGGAATTTCCATACTCCGGCTTCATCAGTAGCTCTTTTCTGTTGATTCTCGAGGAAAGAGATCAGTTTTTCATATGCCGGCTGCACATGATCTACCAGAGCTTTTTCAGCTTCTCCAATAAGTTTTGTTTTTTCCTCTTCCGGCAATTCCAGTTTATCAACCTTAGTTTTAAAATCTTCCAGTAAGGCACTGGCTTCATTAGATTTTGAAAAAGGCTTCCCTTTAATAAGATTTCGGGATGCGTCCAGCGTGCGGTCAAAAACAAATTTTGGAGGGATAATTCCGTTTTGCTCTCTCAATTTCAAATTTTCAATAATGTCATCCATTACCTTTTCCAAACCTGTCAGCCTTGAGATATAGGCTTTTGCATCTGGAACCGAATCTATGCGGTGCATATTGATCAAAAATGCAGGCAATTCAGCATGATATCCATGCATCTGGTTGATGGGATAATTATAAAAACGATAATCATAATCATCGATCTCATTTTCAACCTGCATTCTGTAGATCTTATAACTGGTACTGGTAGTCTCATCCAAGGCAGCCGTATCCACTTTTTTTAAATAATCCAGTCGTTGTTTAGCCTGTTCAAGATCTTCAGCATATTTAAGGTTAGAAAAATCATCCCATTTCCCATAATCGGTTTTCATTCCCATTCGGGTTTGCATCATAGGAGATTCTTCAACTTCCTTCTGAAATTCAGCATCGAAATATTCATTTAATTCCGCGGAAGCTTCTCTTTTTTCCTCTTCAGTATATTCCTTAGATTCTTTGTTTTCCGCGCAGGAAAACGTAGCCAGAAGAGTGATTATGACGAAATATTTAAATTTATCCTTCATTTTTCTATTCTTCTAAAAGGGAAAATTCAATTGCAGAATCTCCGTACACCGTATGGGTTTGCTTTTTAAAATCTTCTTTTTTCGCTTCAAAAATATTCTCCACATATGTCTGCGGATTAATATCTATTAAAGGAAACCAGGTGCTTTGTATCTGGATTTGCAGTTTATGTCCCTTTTTGAAAGTGTGATTAATTCCCTGCAAGGTAATATCCACATTGGTTTTAGTATCTGGCTTGAATGGCTCAGGATTCCCAAAACTATTTCTAAACCTTCCTCGCATCACTTCACTTCTAACCATCATGTGGTAATTACTCATTTTTAGGTGAGGCATTGTTTCTTCGTAGTTTTCAGCATCCGGTGGATAAACATCTATCACCTTAACCACCCAGTCGGCAGCAGTTCCGGTAGTAGCAACTTTAAGCATAGCCTGAATTGGTCCCACAAGTTTCATGTCTTTATCGAGAACGTCAGTTTCGAAAACCAGCACATCAGGTCTTCGGGCAGCAAAACGCTGATCTCCGGTCATATATTCCCGTGGCGTAAATACCATTTTAATTTCATCGTTGTAAGACACCGGTTTCTCAGGATCACTTACGAAGCTTTCCTTATGGTCTGTAGCTTCAGAAGTCAACTTTTGATGGTCTCCTAAATAATATGTTTTTGAAACTGTATTTTTTGGAGGCCATTCAGCATAAGTATCCCATTGCCTTAAGCCGGTATCATAAATAGAAGCTTCGGCGAGGTTGATATCATTTTTTCCTCCATCTTCTTTAAGGAAATGATTAAAAAATACGGTCTCCTTATTCTTCTGAAAATCTGCAGAAATATTATCTCCAAAATATACATTTCCTACCGACTGTCTTTTATAATCTCTGGCCCAGTCTCCATGACTCCATGGACCATAAACGAGAATATTATAGTTGTCACTATTCTTTTCTATACTCTTATAAATATTGAAAGGACCGTAAAGGTCTTCAGCATCAAATAAGCCCCCTACCAACATAACCGCAGGCTTGATATCTTTCATATATTGTATAATTCCGCGTGACTGCCAGAATTCATCATAATTAGGATGATTCTTTAGTTGTTGCCAGAATTCATTGTCTTCCTTGTAATATTTGTCAAGATTACTCAAAGGTCCTTCATCTAGAAAGAACTGATACTGGTCCTGGGTTCCCAGATCAGGGAATTTATACCATGCAGTATCTACCGGTGTTTCTTTTTGATACCCAAAAACAGAAGTCGCTCTCCAGTAACTCAATAAATAAGCGCCGTTGTGATGAAAATCATCAAAGAAAAAATCGCTAATACTGGCCTGAGGAGAAACTGCTTTAAGTGCAGGATGGCCGCTTAATAAAGAATAAGTGGCATAAAATCCCGGATATGAAATACCCCAGGTACCTACCTTACCATTATTATTATCGACATTCTTTACCAGCCAGTCTATCGTATCATAGGTATCACTGGCTTCATCTACCTGCTTTCCTTTTTTATTAGGAATATAAGCACGCATATTATCATATTTCCCCTCACTCATCCAGCGCCCACGCACATCCTGGTAAACAATAATATTTCCCTGCTCCATAAGTATTTCGTTTGGTCCTATTTTAGAACGAAACTCACCTTCTCCATAAGGTCTTGAACTATATGGAGTTCTTTGCATTAAAATTGGATATTTTCGGGAAGTATCTTTAGGAGAATAAATTGTAGTATGCAATTTGGTGCCGTCCCTCATTGGAATATCGACTTCCATTTTGGTGTAATGTTCTTTCACGTCATATTCAGCTTCAGACTGCGGAAAAACAGGGGCTGTAACGAATAGAATAAGTAGTGTTAACAGGGGGATTTTAAATATTTTCATTTATAGGATTTTTTTCAAGTTCCTAAAGATAGAAATTAGTGCAATAAACCTGAAAGAAAATGAGTAATAAAGCAGGATTAAGAAGACAAAGAGTAATTTAAGTGATATAGATCTTATAAATATCGGTATCTTTTTTCTCCACCGCGAAACGGTCATCGGCCCTGTGATTCATTACCCACACAATTTCTTCTCCAGAGAGTAAAAGCCAGGTATTTTCCTTTTCGGGCAGCGAGAATTTTTCATCCTTAAAAAAACTACTTAGCTTTTTCTTGCCTTTCATTCCGAAAGGATAAAAATAGTCTCCTTTTTTCCATTTTCGTATTACCAGCGGAAAGCTGAGTTTGCTTTTGGGAACATAAATGCAATTGCGGGTAACCTTCGCCATTTTGGAAACCTTTCCAATATAAAGGGTTCCCAGTGGAAACATCATAAAGTCTTCTCCCTCCTTAAGATGGTATTCATTACGGGTAGACTTTTCCTTTCTTTCGGTAAGTAGTAATTTATGTCTATCCTTAATGAGTCTGTGAGAATCTGAATAGACCACTTTTCCCGATTGTGCTTCTAAGAGATTATAAACATCATTCCATTCTGTAAAACCAAAAGACTTTAGCAGTTGATATAAGATTTGTTTTGGATTAGGCACCTTTTTCAGAAATTCTATATCGAGGCTGTACCCGAATTCATTCTTCTCCACCACCTTTGGATATAGCAAACTAATATAATCTTCTACCAGGTCAAGGCTTTCTCTAAGATGTTGTTGCGTATTTCCAAAGCTTTCCAGCAAATTTGGATTAATCTCTTCCATCACAGGAATAATATGATGCCTGATTTTGTTACGCATATATTTATCTGAAGCATTACTGCTATCCTCCCGCCACTGATACTTTCGTTCTCTTGCGAAGTTTTCTATTTCTTTCCGGGTGAAATTAAGGAGTGGTCTTATTACATTATTATTGTTAGCCTTAATCCCAGTCAGACCTTCAGGGCCGGTACCGCGAATTAGATTGATTAGAAAAGTTTCAATATTGTCATTGGCATGATGGGCACTTAGTATATAATCGAAATAAAGAGATTTGCTTAGTTCATCAAACCACTCATAACGAAGATCCCGTGCCGCCATCTGGACAGATATTTTATGTTCTTCAGCGTATTTTTTTGTATCAAAACTTTCGGTAAACACCTCTACTTCAAGAGCATCAGCAAGATCTACTACAAAACGTTCATCTTCATCGCTTTCTTCTCCCCGTAAATTAAAATTGCAATGGGCTATAGAAAATTCCAGCCTCGCGTCATGGCATAAACGGGCCAGCACCACACTATCCACGCCGCCGCTTACCGCAAGTAATAACTTACTGTTTCCAAGAAAAGGGAATTCTGATTTTATAAGATTTTTAAACTCTTTTTCCATTGCCAATCAAAGATACAAACAAGGCTTTTATTCAGGTGTATAATGTATTCTAAATATTGGAAAGTACTTCTAGCATAGCCCTGGCCTTAAGAAGGCACTCTTCATATTCCAATTGAGAATCTGACTTTGAGGTGATTGCTCCTCCCACTGAAAATGACAGATATTTGTTTTTTGAATTATAGAGTATACTTCTAATTACCACGTTAAAATCAAAATCTCCATCAGGACTAAAATAACCCACAGCGCCGCTATAAAGTCCGCGTTTGGATTCTTCCAGTTCTTCAATGATTTTCATTGCAGAGATTTTAGGAGCACCGGTCATACTCCCCATCGGGAAACTGTTTCTTAATGCCTCTACTGGCGGAATTCCTTCAGCCAGCTTCGCCGTCACACTACTAATAAGCTGATGTACCTGGCGGAATGTATATACCTTACAGAGTTCCTCGACCTTCACACTTCCTTTCCGGGCAATCCTGGAAAGGTCATTTCTCACAAGGTCCACGATCATTACATTTTCTGAATTTTCCTTAGGATCATTAGCCAGTTCCATGGCAATTCTAAGATCTTCCTCAACTTCCGGAGCACGCCTTGCAGTACCTTTAATAGGCTGAGTTATAAGATCATTTCCTTTTTTCTTTAAGTATCGCTCTGGTGAGGCCGAAATAAGATTATAATTTTCCAGCTTCAGAAAAGCTGCAAAAGGAGGTGTGGAAATTTCATTTAAAGACCGGTAAATATCGAAAGGATCGATATTTACATTTTCAGCATAAAATTCCTGACAAAAGTTAGCTTCATAGATATCTCCTCTATGGATATGTTGCAGCATTAATTTAATCTTTTGCCGATATTCTTCTTTAGAAATACGGGGTGTAACCTTTATCGATTCACGAGCATCGCTAATAGAAATGTTTGCCTTTTGAATTTCCTCGAAATCTAAATCAATCTCATCATCAACCATTCGCAGATAATGAAATTCTATTTGATCATTTTTGATAAAAATGAGTTTTTGAGGCTGAAAAAAATAAAGATCGGGAAAATGAAGTCCGTCGAAATTTTTAGATTTTAAATTCTCAACATCGTTTTTCAAATCGTAGCTTAGATAGCCAAAAATCCAGTCGGAGGTTGTTTCCTGATATTCCTTTAATTTATCAAAAGCAGAGTGAAAATCGGTTTTAATGGCCGTGAAAGCTTCGACGGCCAGAACAGCTTCATATTCCCCGGTATTGAGTTCATATTCATTACTGTCCAGCCATACAACTTCGCTGAACTGTTTGCTCCAGTTCAAAAGCTGTTCTTTAAAATTGCGGGTATTTGTTACAGAAAAATTTCGGGTTGTTCGCACTTAACTTTCAATTTGATGGGCAAAGGTAGTAACCACATCTTCAATTCCCATATCCAGGACTTCATTCGTGACTTTACCGTATTCAAAGTTTTCTTTAAAAGAAGGAAGGCTAAAGCTTTCGATTACATCGCCTCCAAAACGACCAAAAATTTCTTTGGTATACTCTAAGGAAGCCTTTGCTCCTCTCGCTCCCGGAGATGTACTTACCAGTAGAATTTTTTTGCCTTCAAGAAAATCACGTTGCAATCTGGAAAGCCAGTCAATAGTATTTTTAAAAAATGCTGAAGCTCCCCTATTATGCTCATTTACCGCAATCACCAAAGCATCACTTTCCCTTATAAGAGCATGTAAGTTCTTTAGGTTTTTAGAAAATCCCTGTTCCCGCTCCAGGTCCACACTAAACATAGGAAGTGAAAAATCCGTCAGCTTTATGGTTTTGATCTCATGCCCCGCAATCCTGTCGACTATATTGTCAAGAAGCTTTTGATTTATAGAGATACTGCTGTTTGATCCGGTAAAGGCAAGAATCTTTTTCATAAACACAATTTTTGCTAAAAATACCTAAAATTTTCAAGTTCGGTTTTTAAGGGTTTCAGTAGTGATTTTAGGATTCGTAACTTTATAAAAAATTGAAGCTTTGAAAAAATATTCACTGGAAAATGAATTCCTGAAAATTAAGGTTCAGGAAACCGGAGCCGAATTATGTAGTATTATTAACAAACAGAATAATCTGGAATACATCTGGCAGGCAGATCCAGAAATTTGGGGAAGTCATGCACCTAATCTTTTTCCGGTAATTGGAGTTTTAAAAGAAGGCAAATATACTTTTGAAGGCACGGATTATGAAATGCACAAACACGGGTTTATCAGGCATAATAAGAAGATAAGACTTAAAGAAAAGTCTAAACATCAACTCGTCTTTGAGCTTGTCTATTCTGAAGAAACTTTAAAAATATATCCGTTTAAATTCGATTTCAGGATCGCTTTTACTCTGAATGGGAAATCTCTGGAAGTAAGTCACCTTATTATCAATCTTGACTCAAAACCTTTGTACTTTTCGCTGGGAGGACATCCGGCATTTAATATCCAGCTATATAAGGAAGAAATGATTTTAGATTATTATCTCAAATTCCACAACAAAATGACTCTTGACACTCATCTTCTTAATGAAGAAGGACTGGTAAGTTCAAAAACCAGAAATGTTCTGACTAATGATAGAAAAATAGGCTTAACAAAGTATCTTTTTGATAATGACGCACTCATTTTTAAGGATATTAAATCAAAAAAAGTGGACCTGATAAGTGAGAAAAATGGCAAGATCCTCAGCCTGGAATATCTGGATTTTAAAAATCTGGGGGTCTGGGCCAAACCCGGCGCTCCTTATGTTTGTATAGAACCATGGCTGGGAATTGCAGATATTGAGGACACAGATCAAAACCTCAAAAATAAGGAAGGAATTCGGCGATTAGAAGCGGAAGATGAATTTGAAGCATCTTACACAATTCATATCGCTTAAGCTTTACTTTCGCATTTCATGTAATAGTTTGAGCCTCATAGCGTAACTTTGCGCAAAATTAAATATTTGCTTTGAGTTTTCAGGATTTAAATTTAAACACCCCTTTACGTAATGCGCTGGAAGATCTTAATTTCCAGACACCTACACCCATACAGGAACAGGCTTTTTCCTCTATCATGTCTGGAAGAGATGTGGTTGGAATCGCGCAAACAGGAACGGGGAAAACATTCGCATACCTTCTACCATTACTGAGAATGCTAAAATATTCGGAACAAAAGAATCCCCGTATTCTTATTATGGTGCCCACCAGAGAACTGGTTGTTCAGGTAGTTGAAGAAATTGAAAAACTCACAAAGTATATTAACGCCAGAGTTGCGGGGGTTTACGGCGGCGTGAATATTAACACCCAGCATCAGGATCTTATGCAGGGACAGGATATTGTGGTGGCAACTCCAAGAAGACTTTATGACCTGGTATTGAGGAGGGCTATTCAGTTAAAATCAATTCAGAAATTCGTGATTGATGAAGTGGATGTGATGTTAGATCTCGGCTTCAAATTTCAGGTTAATAATATTATTGAGCTTCTTCCTTCTAACAGGCAAAGTATCATGTTTTCGGCTACTATGACAGAAACTGTGGAAGAAATGATTAATGCCAATTTTAAAGCTCCTGAAAAGATCTCTGTAGCCGTAAGCGGTACCCCTCTTGAAAATATTGATCAGCGTGGGTATAAAATTCCTAATTTCTATACCAAAGCAAATCTTTTGAAGCATTTACTTGCCGATGGTGAAACCTATCACAAGGTGCTGATTTTTATTGGTGACAAACGAATTGCAGACAGGCTGTATGAAAATCTGGCTGAAGAATTTCCGGGAGAAACAAGTCTTGTTCATACAGGAAAAAGTCAGAATTACAGACTGAAAAGTGTGAATG
>JAGXII010000021.1 GCA_024635735.1 Christiangramia sp.
CATGCTTTCTCCACAAAAAACCTTTTTATCCCTGAGATAGATCCCATAGAGCCCCCCCACCAGGACTTCATTATCCCAAACCTCTGTAGAATAGGCCAGTCCATCCTTATGAAGCTGAAGATAATTTTTCTTTATTTCGGGAGTGATCCATGTCGCATCCTGCCCCTTACGATCAATATTTCCGCAATTTTCGATGACCCTCTCGAAGGCCTTGTTAAAAGTGACCTGAAATTTATTCTGGTTTAGAAAAGGTCTCATACTTCTGGAGATTTTAAGATTTTCCGGGAAAAGAACCATTCTGGGATCTGGCGACCACCATAATACCGGCTGATCTTCACTATACCAGGGAAAAATTCCCTTATAGTAAGCATCTATCAAGCGCTCAGGACTTAAATCCCGTCCAACAGCCAGCAAGCCTTCAGCATCTGAAAGCTCCACCGGGGGAAAAGAATCCTGTGGCCTGATGAAATACACTTTGTTTAGTTTTAATTCTGAAAATAAAAAAGTCCGGTTACAATAGTACCGGACTTATAAAATATTTATGCTTTTATTTTAAAAAGGAAGATCATCGTAATCCTCTTCATTTAAATCATTTGCCGGTTCAAATTGATCTGGTGGCGGGACATTGGAACCACCTGAAGGCTGTTGTGCAGCAAGGTTTTCAATTCTCCAACCCTGGATAGAATTGAAATATTTGGTTTCTCCCTGCGGGCTCACCCATTCTCTACCTCTTAAATTCACACCTACCTTAACCGGCTGTCCTACCTGAAATGCATCTAGAAGACTGCATTTATCCTGTACGAATTCGATCATGATAGGTTGCGGGTACTGCTCCTCTGTAGTAACAACCATTTCTCTTTTCTGAAATCCGTTGCTACCAAATGTTTTAGTGTCGCCAATAAGCTTAATTTTTCCTTGTACTTCCATCGTCGTTTATTTTGCTAATAATAATTTCCAGGCGTTTTCCGGTTCATCCTTTTGAAGATAGGATTGCGCCTTTTTATGAATATTTTCTCTATTTCCTTTTTTAACCAGTTCAGCATCTTCCGGATGACTTTCAAGAAATTCCTGAATTTTGGAATTTTCAGGCAGTGCTTCCACATTTCCTAATTTCCCAAGGTCATTTCCTGTAAGGGTCTTACTGTTTCTTATTTCCTGTGGAATACCATCCACTCCTATTCCCAGAGTAGAAAGCGGCTTTGGAACTTCAAACATTCCCATATTCGCACGGGTATACCAGTTTCCTCCCATTCGAGCGACCTGGTCTATTTTATGCTGATCAATATAGCCGTTTTCATCAAGAATTTCTTCCTTAATATGCATTTTTATTACATGACATACCACCAGATTTCCGGCTCCACCTTCCTGCCCGGTTTCGATTACATCCTTTATCTTACATTCAAACTGTACCGGTGATTCGGCTACACGAAAAGGCTTCACAAGCTCTGATTTCAACATAGTGAGACCCGCTTTTTCAAACTCATTAACGCCTTCGGCATACTCGGTACTGGAAAGAGACATTTGCTGGACAATATCATAATTTACAATATTGATCACTACCTCATCTGTCTTCTTCGCATTCTCGAAGGTATGTTTGGTGGTATTATCGCGTCCTCTTCTGGCAGGAGAAAAAATAAGTACCGGAGGATTGGAACCAAAAACATTAAAAAAACTGAAAGGTGAAAGGTTGGGCCTGCCATCCTCATCGAGCGTACTGGCAAAAGCAATTGGCCTTGGTCCTACAGCTCCCAGAAGGTATTGATGCAATTTTCCAACACTTACATCTTTAGGTTCTATACTGAACATAGAAAAATTTTTACGCAAAGGTAAAGAAATGTAGAAGGAATGAAAAGCAATAGAATACAATAAAAATAGTATGAAAACGCTTATATTTAATTCTATTAAAAGCCGGAATACTACATGAATTTACCCGACGAACGCAGTTTCAACCGCTGGTTTATCATTATTTCCTGTTTGGTGGTGATTGCTCTTGTGCTGTGGAACACCAGTATCTTTTTTCAAAGCCTCAAAGAAGATGAACGTGCAAAGATGCATATATGGGCTCAGGCACAGGAAGAACTAAGTACCGCTCCCAAAGATGCCGACCTGGATCTTATTCTTGAGATCCTCAATAATAATACTACTATCCCTATCATTCATACCAATGAACATGGGGAGATAGCCTATACTACCAATATTGATCCTGCAATTCTGGATGATCCGGAAAAAACCCGCGAATATCTCGAAGATCTGAAGGATGAGAATGAGCCAATCATGGTCGACCTGGGCGACGGACAGGTACAAAATCTCTATTACGGAAATTCTCCTGCTCTTAATAAACTGAAGTTTTACCCAATTGGGCTCACCCTTATTGGTTTTTTATTCGTAGGAGTTGTTTATTTCTTCTATACTACCACCAAAAGCAGTGAACAGAATAAGCTTTGGGCGGGAATGGCCAAGGAAACTGCCCACCAGATCGGGACTCCCCTTAGTTCCCTGATTGGCTGGACCGAGATTTTAAAAACTGAAAATGTGAATCCTTCCTATGTGGAAGAGATGGAAAAGGATATTGACAGGCTTAAAACCATTACAGAGCGATTTTCAAAAATAGGTTCTTCACCTAATCTTCAGAAAACTGATATTGTGGGGGCTACCAAGGAAAGTTTTGAATATTTGAAAACCAGAAGCTCAAATCTAATCGAATTCAGTTTAAGAGCGCCACGACAGCCAATTTATGTAATGTTGAATGAACAGTTGTATAGCTGGACTATTGAGAACCTGGTTAAAAACGCTATTGATGCCATGCGTGGGAAAGGATCTCTGAAAATTGAAATAAAACAGGATCTTAAACAGGCACATATTTATATCACTGATTCCGGCAAAGGGATTGAGAAGAGCAAATACCGGCTTATATTCGAGCCAGGGCAAACCACCAAAAAGAGAGGATGGGGACTTGGTCTTTCACTTGCAAAAAGAATTGTTGAAGAGTATCACAAAGGAAAAATAAAAGTAGCCAGAAGCGAGATCAATAAGGGATCTACATTTCAGATAAGCCTAAAAAAAAGTTAGAATTCACTAATTTTTTCTCTTAACCAGTCGGGCACAGGAATAGTCTGCTTTTTGCTGAAATCAAAACATACCACAATATCTTTTCCCATAGCGCATATTTCTTCCTGATCATCCAGAACAACATGCTCCAGCCCGAAACTTTTATTCCCAATAAAATCCAGTTTGGTTTTCACTATTGCATTGCCGGGATAAAAGAGGGATTTCTTAAAATCGCATTTGGTGGAAACCAACATAGTTCCCTGGTCTGAATTCTTATAATGCTCATAAATACTGGTGGCCTCCCAGAAATTAACCCTTCCGCTTTGGAAATAACGCATATAAGACACATTATTCACATGTTCATATAAATCCAGATCACTCCAGTCTATACGTAAGCTTAGACTTAATTTATAATCGGAAAGATCTTTCACAGTTCGAGGTTTGAACGAATATTCGCTGCCATTGCTTCAAATTCTTCTTTTTCCATGTGCACTTTTTTTGAAAAATCCATTTCTCCCATATGATTGAGAGGAATAAGGTGAACATGAGCATGAGGTACTTCCAGGCCTACCACCGCCATTCCTACTCTTTTACAGGGAACAGTTTTCTCCACGGCCATAGCTACACATCTCACAAAGTGCATTAATTCTCTGTAGACTCCTTCCTCCAGATCCCATAGCTTATCTACTTCCTTTTTAGGAATACAAAGCACATGTCCTTTCGCATTTGGATTAACGTCTAAAAAAGCAAGAAACTGACTATTTTCGGCGACTTTATAAGATGGGAGCTCCCCTTTTACAATCTTTGTGAATATTGATGCCATAATGCTTGGTTGGTTTTTTTAAAATTAAAAAATCCTTTTCTCAATTCCGAAAATACTGAAGAAAGAAAAGGATTAAATTTTGACACAAACCGTGGAAATTATTCTCTCCAGATTTCTATCACCTCAAATTTTACCGTTCCGTTAGGAACTTCAATCTCGGCGCTGTCTCCAACTTTTTTACCTAACAGGCCTTTACCTATAGGTGAATCCACTGAAATTTTACCAGATTTAAGATCGGCTTCACTTTGAGCTACCAGCTTATAGGTCATTTCTGCCCCGTTGGTCTTATTCTTTATTTTCACATGCGAATGCACCAGTACTTTAGAAGTGTCTAACTGTGATTCGTCAATAACTCTTGCGTTAGCCACCACTTCTTCCATTTTGGAAATTTTCATTTCCAGCAATCCCTGAGCTTCCTTGGCAGCATCATATTCGGCATTTTCACTCAAATCTCCCTTGTCCCTAGCCTCGCCGATAGCCTGAGAAGCTTTAGGTCTCTCTACATCTTTAAGATGATTCAACTCATCTTTCAGCTTTTTTAACCCCTCTGGGGTGTAATAAGATACTTTGCTCATAACTTTCTCGTTTTAGTAATTGACGGTGTAAGGGATAAATCCCTAATCCGCAATAAATACCTTATAATGATTTAGTAACAAGTCAAATCCCTGGGTAAGGAATTGTCCCGGACAATAAAGCTTTAGTTTGCCGGGATTAAACTATTGCATCATTAATAGAAAAAATCCCTGATTTAGCGGGATTTCATTAATCAAATGTAAGAAATTTAATCATTCGGAACAATTATATTATTTTCGTTACAATCTAAATTTATATGAAAAAGCTAATCAGTATTTTCCTTATTTTTCTGGCACTCTCGGCCTGTTCTAACAATGAGGACAATTACAGGGGCAACCCTAATATTCCAGATATTAGTTTCAGGATTCAGTTAAACTTAAATTTACCTGAATATAATAATCTTCAATATCCGGGAAATTCCTTCGCAACCTATAATTATGGAGTAAAAGGTATTGTGATTTACAACATCAATGGCACACAATATTCGGCTTTTGAACTCGCCGATCCCAATCATCCACTAAGGGAATGTTCAACAATGACGGTTAATGGTGTAATTGCCAGTTGCGGTTGCGATGATAATGAGTATAATGTGATTACGGGAGAACTTAGCAGTGGCGAAGGGCAGTATACCATGAAGCCATACAGGATACGGAGATCGGGAAATATCCTGGAAGTATGGAACTAAAAAGCCCCCTTCCGGCCAGATTTTACATAGCTGAAAGGAGGCATTAAACTCATTAATTTTTTAAAATTTCAGGGTAAGGCCCAGTAAAAAGTTAGTGGTAGCCTGCGGATAATACCCTGCTCCGTCAAAAGTCTGCATCCCAGAAGGCAGCTCCTCATTAGGAATATTATAGGTATAATAATAACCGTTCGAGACATATTTTGTATTAAAAAAATTATTCACGAGTCCGGTTAAAACAATTTCTTTAAAGTACCATGGCTTCTCCCAGGTGTACTGCACATTAAAATCGTTTACAAAATAACTGTCTAATTTCGAATTTTTGGCCTCCACATTACTCATAAACTGTTCACCAACATATTTTGATAGTAATTTAAGTTCCAGGTTATCTACAGGATGATAACTGAAAATATTACCCGCAACTATTTCCGGAGAAAAGGAAATATTGGTATTCCCGTAATTCACCAGTTCCCCGTTAAAGGTAGACACGAAGTCCACATTCTTATTCTGGCTTAAAGAAATATTCGGACGGATGCTGAATTTCTCGGAAACCCGAAAGGTAGCATCTACCTCAAGTCCTAAACGATAGCTATTCCCGCTATTCTCACGAATAAAAACTCCTTCATCATCAATACCACCGGTTAAAACCAACTGGTTTTGATACGCCATATAATACAAATTGGTATTCACCTGTGCTGATGGTTTGTTATATCTCCAGCCAAGTTCAAAATCGTTAAGTTCTTCAGGTTCCGGATCTCCATTCTCATAATCGGCCCTACTTGGCTCTCTATGTGCTCTTGCATATGAAAAATAAAACTGGTTTACCATATTCAGCTCATAGGTAAGGCCCGCTTTAGGGTTGAAAAAACTGAAATTGTCATCATTTAAGAACTGGCTTCCATCATCCAGAATCCCATCGGTCTCATAATGAATGGTCCTTAACTGAAGATCGGCGTACCCGGCAAGCTTTTCAGTAATGGCAAAATTCGCCTTTCCGTATACATTAAAGTCGGTTTTATCTGAAGTCCCAAAATAGTACGGATCATATGGATCATTATTGCGTGCAAATCTTGTATAGATCACATTCCCAAAATGATCTCCTTCATACTTATTCCAGCCTCCTCCAAGAGTTACATCCCAGTTAGAATTTTGATAATTAAGACTAAAGACGGTTCCATAGAAATCATTATCCAGCCATTTTGTACCTACAAGATCTGAGGTGGTGACTTCCTCTCCATTAGCAACAAAAGGCTCCAGATCAAAATCATTGAGGCTGGCATCCTCTTCATATTCCTCATAATAACCACGGCCATAGGTATAATGCAAAGCTATATTTGAAGACCAGTTCTCCCCATAAGACTGATTCCATAAAAGTTGATAATGATCCTGTTTGTAATTATCGGTTTGATTATCGTAGAATTTCACATTCCCGGTCTCATCGGTGTAAATTCCGGCAGGGTTAAAAGTGCGGTCGTTTTCCAGAGTTTCAGCATCTATTCCGTACCAGGCCTGATAAGTTTTTTCGCTGCCACCAAAAGCAAGTGCTTTTAAAAGGGTATTTGCATCTACAAAAGTTCCTTGAAGAAAATATGATTTTAATTCGCTTTCCGCCCGGTCTATATAACCATCACTTTTAATTTTCGAGGCTCTCCCTGCAATTTCCCAGTGGTCATTGATGAGACCGGTACTGAATTTCACCGTGTGTTTAAAAGTATTGTAAGATCCTATACTGTTAGAAATTTCTGCCTTTGCTTCTTCTTCGTATGAATCGGTTAATATATTAAGGCTAGCACCAAATGCCCCGGCTCCATTGGTAGAAGTCCCGACTCCGCGTTGAAGTTGTAAATTTTCTACCGAAGAAGCAAAATCAGGTAAATCTACCCAGTAAGACCCCTGGCTTTCCGCGTCGTTGTAAGGGATTCCATTAATAGTAACATTAACCCTTGAGGCATCACTACCTCTAACCCGTAATCCTGTGTAACCAACTCCTGCTCCCGCATCGCTAGTAGTAACCACATTAGGCATGTAATTCATTAAAACCGGAATGTCCTGCCCAAGATTGCGATCCTCTATCTCCTCATTGCTAAGGTTGCTATAGGTGATTGGCGACTGGGCATTTACACGAACTGAAGACAGAAAAACCTCATCCAGACTTTCCTGTGCGCCCGAAAGGTCAACATTCAGTAACAGATCTTCGCTTAAATTGACCTTTTTGATCTTTTTGTTTCCGAAGGCAAAAATAATGGTGTAGGTTCCTTCCTTAAGTGTGAGGCTGTAGTCCCCATTAGCATCTGTAAAAGTCCCGCTACCGGTGCTTTTGAGATATACCGAAGCTTCTTCCACAGGAAGGCCACTTTCGGTAACTTTTCCTGAAACGGTAAAGTCCTGTGCATAGGCCTGTATAGATAATACTAACAAACCCGCAAAAAATAATACATTTTTCATCCGTAATAAATTTTACGAATAAAAGGGGCGATTATTCTTTTGATTAAAAATTAAAATAAAAAATCCTGAAACTGCCTTTGAAGGCAAAATCAGGAGTACATACGCTGCGCCTTGGCGCAATTCCCTTGGCAGCATTACCTGCCCAGGTTCATTGGGTATGATCTCAGCCTATTTAAAGGCACCCCTTATGAGATATTGCTGCAAATGTAACAAGCTTTTTCATAAATCCAATACATTTGACAGAAATGGCTTAATTTTAGATAATATTAATAGTAATGCATAACTCCCGACGCTCCATCACTGTAAAAGTTGTTGCCGGCTATCTAATAGTTGCAATCCTGGCAGGCCTTGCGGTTTTGTTTATCTATAGTCAGGTAGTTTCTTACTCTAAAACTGCCCAGTCCAATAGTGAAAATAATCAACAATTAATCCTCGTAAGTGAGATAACGACCGATTTAAATCAGTCTGAAAACACGAGTCGCCGACTCATTCAAACAGGAAATGAGGAAGAATTGGAACTCTATAATTCCCAGATCGATTCTATTAAATATAAACTTGGTGATCTTGAAAAGGCCTATGATGGCGCCGGCCTGGAAATAGAGGTAGATAGCATGGCAAGGCTGCTGGAGCAGAAAAAGGAAAACCTTAAGGAACTTATAGAACTCCGAAATACCGATGCCAACACTAATTATTACTCCAGGGTTTTAAGGGAACTCAAGAATATAGACGCTTCATTTTCAGATTATAATTACGAAAACAGGTTCAGGGATCTGAAGCCCTACCAACGCGATGTTCTTATTAAATGGCTGGAGTATTCCAAAAAAGATAATTCGGCACAACTTACCAATCAGCGACTGGATTCACTGGTAAGTGCAGTAAAAAGGGTCTTAAC
>JAGXII010000192.1 GCA_024635735.1 Christiangramia sp.
AGGAGCTCCCAGTTGTTTTACCGAAACGATCTGCTCAATAGATTTGATCGTTCCAAAACCTGATCTTTCGTTGACTGTCGTTCCATTCTGAATAACACCTACCGGAATATCCTGTTTTCCAAAGCCTTTGAAAACCTCAACAATTTCCGGGAGTTTTCCCATACCCATTAATATCACTATCGTTGCTGTAGACTGCGCCGCCAGGCAGATGTCATTTGATAATTTTTTCTGAGAAGTGGTTCCTGTGATCACCCAGAAACTTTCGGAAGTTCCTCTTTGCGTTAGTGGAATCCCGACATTTGCCGGCACCGCAATGGAAGAAGTGATTCCTGAAACTACGGCCGTTTCCAGTCCGTTTTTCCTGGCGTAGTTGATCTCTTCTAATCCTCTTCCGAAGATAAAAGGATCGCCTCCCTTGAGTCTTACCACATGGCCTCTTCCCAATGCATATTTTACAATAAGCTCATTGATCTCATCCTGCGGAAAACGATGTTTGTCTTTTCGTTTTCCCACAAAAATATGCTCGGCCTGTGGCGCATATTCCAGCAGCTCCCTATTGATAAGCGCGTCATACAATATCACGTTGGCAGACTTCAAAGTATTCAAAGCCTTTACAGTGATCAATTCCGGATCGCCCGGTCCTGCTCCAACTACGGTTAATTTTGGTGATTTATACATTTTGCACCTCCTTTGTTCTAAATGCATCCACCCTTTTCAGGAACAAATGCGCGTCCTCTAAATATTTATTTGCAAAAGCCTCTGTTGGCTCATTTTCGTTCAATTGATAAGCGAAATCTTTGAAAGTCGTCGATAATTCAATCTTCCCGGTGTCCACAAAAAGCTCGTCAAATTGTGCAATGATTCCGGCCTGAGTATTGGTTTTCATATCTTCTGAAAGCAACAAAGCTTTGGCTGAGTTCACAATAGAAGTATAGGAATGGTAAATACTATCTGACCAATCTTTTCTTTCCAGCGCAGATTTCGCGTTATCGATTTTTTCTTCACTTTCGAATAACAGCGTCGCGATCAAATCGATGACCACGCCCGCACATTCGCCCACACCTACCGCTTTGATATATAGCGATTCATGGCCCCAATCCACAAAATCATTTTCGCTGAGATTGGAAGTATCAGCAAGGTCTTTCAACAGATCATAGAAATAGGTTTTCTCCTTACGATCGTAATATTCCGCGAATTTTTCATCGTCTTCCGAATTTGCTTCAAAATCGTTTAATAAGACTCTTAGTGCTTCCGGGCCTCGTTTACTGGGGACTTTCACCACTTTATCGGCAAACCTACCCTGGCCGTTTCCTAAAGTGCCACCTCCAAGCAACACCTGAAGTGCCGGGGCTACTGTTTTTCCTACTTTAATGGACATTCCCTGGAAGCCAATTTCAGCCATATTATGCTGGCCGCAGGCATTCATACATCCGCTGATTTTTATGGTAATATCTTTCCCGTTGATAAATTGCGGATATTCTTCCTTTAAAACATCTTCCAGAACATCTGCAATTCCGGTACTGCTGGCAATTCCAAGATTACAGGTATCAGTTCCCGGGCAGGCCGTGATATCAACGGTTTTATTATAACCTGTTTCAGCATAGCCCAGTTTTTTTAATTCCGAATAAAAGAAAGGCAGAAAGTCTTTACGTACATGACGTATCAGAATATCCTGTCTTAGGGTCAGCCTTATTTCGTTGCCGGCATATTTTTTTACCAGATCTGCCAGCTGCCTGGCGCCACCGGTATAAAAATCACCTAACGGAACACGTATTCCAATAGCATACAAACCTTCCTGCTTCTGTTGGAAAACATTTGTTTGCTTCCAGGTTTTGTAATCTTTCTGGTTTTCAATATTTACCGAAGGAACTTCCATATCCTGCAATGGTGGAGCGGCCTCAAATTTTTCAATTTCAAACTTTGGTTGTTTCTGAGACAAAGCTGTTTTCTGCTCTTCAACCAGTTCCATAAAAGCATCTTTCCCAATATCCTTGATCAGGAATTTCATTCTTGCCTTTAATCGTTTCGCGCGTTCGCCATGACGATCAAAAACCCGGAGAACACCTTCAATTAGCGGAATGATCTCTTCCGCCGGAAGAAAATCGTAAAGTTCATCAGCATGTCTTGGCTGAGAACCGAGTCCACCACCAAGCATCACTTTAAAACCGCGTTTTCCATCCTTCAGTTTTGCAATAAAACCAAGATCATGTATATAACTTAAGGCCGTATCCTCATCTGAAGAGGAGAAAGAGATTTTGAATTTCCTGCCCATTTCCTGGCAGATCGGGTTCCGAAGAAAGAATTGAAATGCGGCGTGCGCATACGGCGAAACATCAAAGGGTTCATTTGGATCTATCCCGGCGCTTGGGGAAGCGGTAATATTTCTTACCGTATTTCCACAAGCCTCCCTTAGGGTGACATCGTCTTTCTCCAATTGTGCCCAAAGCTCCGGGGTCCGGTCCAGGCTCACGTAATGGATCTGGATATCCTGGCGGGTGGTTATATGCAATCGCCCTTTGGAATATTCATCAGAAACATCGGCGATTCGATGTAACTGTTCCGAAGATACTCTTCCAAACGGCAGTTTTATACGAACCATTTGAACTCCCGATTGTCTTTGTCCATAGACCCCACGGGCGAGACGCAGGCTTCGGAATTTCTCTTCATCAGCCTTTCCTTCCCGGAATAATCTTATCTTCTTTTCTAAATCCAAAATGTCCTGTTCGACAACGGGATTTTCAATTTCGGTTCTAAAACTTTGCATGATCTTTACTATTTAAAATTCTGTACTAATTCTATTTTTCTGCTTACTATAGATGCTGAAATAAGTTCAGGGTCTTTTACATGAGTTCGAATATTAATTGGCGATTATTCAATTCTTAACTCCTCAAATGAAAAAAGTCCTTTTAGCATGATACTTAAAAGGACTTTTTATAATTCAGTTTATAAAACAGACTTCTAAGTGTGAGGCGAATAGCGCATACACATAAAAAACATCATATTTTTTGAACGATAATTCATTATATCTTAAAAATTAGGCATGGAGTCCACACTCCCTGTTTGACATTACTTTTGTGGGATCAAAATATTTAAATTCATTAGGCAGATTATTCTCTCTTAAATATTCATCCAGTTTTTCATCGCTCCAATGATAAAAAGGACTCACTTTTAATAACCCATCTTTACTGTAACTAAGAATGTCAATACTATCTCTAAAACTAGTTTGACCTTTTCTAAGATTTGTAAACCATACGTCAGGCTTTTGTTGAGCCATCGCTCTTTGAAAAGGTTCCAGTTTCACCTGTCTTGTGAATTCGGCATGTAGGGGACTATCTACTCCTGGAATACCATTATTTAGAGCATCGCGGTAGGCCGCTGTATTTTTTGGAATATATAGCTTAACGTTAAGATCTAATTGATCTATAACCTCCCTCGCATGTTTATAGGTTTGCGGAGTATTATATCCCGTATCGCACCATATTACAGTGGTATCGGGTTGCTCACTTGTGACCGCATGAAGTATGGCTGCCTCATATGGGCGAAAATTTGTGGTCACCACTGGTTTATTACTGTTCAATAAGACCCATCTAATAATTTCTGAAGGATCTATTCCCCGAAGCTGACTGCTTAGGGTTTTTAATTCTTTGGGTGAATACTTTCTCATAATTTCCTATTTTAGGGAGCTTATTTCTTAAGCCTATTAACCTATCGGTTTACTAGGTTTAAAACAAAACTAAACTTCAATTATCTTTTGACCAATTATTTATGTTATAAATTTTTATTTTAACATTCAGGAGTTGAAAAAAGCTATATCCTGTAATGTATTTTCGCCAAGTACGTTTAAGGATGCGTCCCTTACCTGAATCATTAATTTGTGAACCGAACAGGTTTTTTCATCAGGACAATCATCACATTTTTCATAATAGTTAAGGCTTACACAGGGCACCATAGCTATAGGACCTTCTAAAACTCTAATCACAGCGGTCATTTTTATCTCTTCCGGTTCTTTTATAAGATAATAACCACCGCCTTTTCCTTTTTTAGAGCCAAGAAATCCCGATTTTCTTAATTCAAGTAGAATACTTTCCAGAAACTTCTGTGAAATATTCTCACTCTCAGAGATTTCTGAGGCCTGTACAGGTTTCCTGTCTTTTTTTCTGGCAATATATGCCAGCGCCTTAATTCCGTACTTGGTCTTTTTTGAAAGCATAGGACGAATATAAAAATATTCCCTTTGCCAGCTTTAATTGTTTAATGCGTTTTTTAAATCATTAATAATATCATCTACATGTTCAAGTCCTACCGAAACTCTCACCAATCCTTCCGAAATTCTCGCCGCTTCCAGTTCCTCAGGCGATAACTTACTATGTGTCGTGGAGGCCGGATGCGTTACGATGGTACGGGTATCCCCAAGATTAGCAGACCTGGAACATAACTGTAGTTTATCTATAAACTTTCTACCGGCATCGAGTCCTCCTTTTATTTGAAATGCCACCACGTTTCCTCCTAATCTCATTTGCTTTTTCGCCACTTCATACTGTGGATGAGATTTCAAAAAAGGATATTTTACCTGTTCTGCATTTACCTCAGCCTCCAGAAATTCAGCAACTTTTAAGGCATTTTCACAATGTTTCTCAAGTCTTACTGGTAATGTTTCCAGACTTTTTGATAATACCCAGGCATTAAAAGGAGAAAGAGCCGGTCCTGTATTTCTACTAAATAAATAAATTTCCCTCACCAGATCTTCTCTTCCAACTGTTACCCCACCTAATACTCTCCCCTGCCCGTCGATAAGCTTTGTTGCCGAATGTATTACCAGATCTGCTCCATATTTAATAGGATTTTGAATATATGGCGTAGCAAAACAGTTATCGACAATGAGTATTAAATCATGCTTTTTCGCTATTCGTCCTAATTCTTCAAGATCCAGAATATCCACACCAGGATTTGTTGGGGTTTCAGCAAACAGGATCTTTGTTTCAGGCCTTATTAAACCTTCAATAGTTTCTGGTTCATGAACATTAAAATAACTATGTGAAATATTCCACTTTGGAAAATACCTGGTAAAAAGTCCATGAGTAGATCCAAAGACCGATCTGGCCGAAAGAACATGATCCCCACTATCGAGCAATGCTGCGAGACTCGAAAATACCGCCGCCATTCCCGTAGCAAAAGCATAACCGGCTTCTGCGCCCTCCATTTTTACTATTTTTTCTACGAATTCTGAAGTATTCGGATTGGTGAACCTGCTGTAAATGTTTCTTTCTTTTTCTTCAGCAAAACTGGCTCTCATATCTTCAGAATCCTCAAAAACATAACTAGATGTGAGGTATAATGGTGTGGAATGCTCCTGAAATTGTGTTCTTTCAGTTTGTGTTCTTACCGCAATGGTCTCGAAATTTTCCATATTTATTATTTACTGCTTACTTTCTCTTTTTCGGTAAAAGATTTGTCTATGCCTTCATTTTTAAAGATTCGGGTCTGAAATACTGGTTTTAGAAACCGGTTCAACTGATCGGTCTCTATCAAAAAAGCATCATGTCCATGAATCGATTTTATTTCATGAATGCTTATATCATTTTTCAATAATGATAATTCCACATAGGTATTCCAGTTTTCGTCTGCCAGGAAAAAGAGATCTGAATTTACAGTAACTATGTGAATATGACCTTTTATACTTTTTGCCGCTTCAATATAATTTCCGCTGCCATGACTAATATCAATGGTCGTTAAAAGATGATTCATCAACTTATAAGATTGCAGCGTAAATCTGTGCTTTAGTTTCTCTCCATGATGCAATAGCCAGTTCTCCACTTCAAAACTCCTATTCTCATTATTCCTTTTACCTTCAAATTTTTGAGCCAGAGACTGGGGGGTTCTGTAAAAAGTCATCGCATGCATACGGGCATCGTGCACCGGATTTGAAGAATTATTCAAAATATGATCCTGGATTCTGCAATTTGCCACCAGCCAATCGGTCGCTTTATAATCTGTGGCTATGGGAATAATATGTTCTGTAAGTTCCGGTTTTAACACGGCAAGTTCCCAGGCTAAAGCTCCACCAATGGAACCACCAATGATTGCAAAAAGTTTGTCAATTTTCAATTCTTCCAGGGCCAGAGCCTGAATTTTTGCGATATCGGTAAGCGTGAATTTTTTATAATTTTCAAAGAACTGGTCTTGGTGACCTTTAAATCCATTCCCTGGAATATTAAAAGCCAGAATACAATAATGATCTACATCGATACATTTATTTTTTCCGATAAGATCTTTCCACCAGCCTTCATTCCCTGTCACCAGGGAGTTTCCGGTAAGTGCATGATTCACTAAAACCACAGGAGCCTCCTCCGGACTTTTTCCGAAGAATTGAAAACTCAGATTAATATCCTGCTGTGTTCCGGCAGAATTTTTAAAATTATGTATGGTTAACTCTTCTAGCATATTCTTTAATTTAATCCGGGAAAGCCTTTTCTTCCCCGGATTAGCTAATCAAACCAAACACTTAAACAAGTGTTTTCTTTTTAATATTTGCGAAGGCTTCTTTAAGATCGGCCTTTAAATCTTCGATATCCTCAAGTCCTACAGAAAGTCTAATCAAATCTGATGTTACTCCTGTTGAAGCCTGTTCTTCCTCGGTTAACTGTTGATGCGTGGTACTGGCAGGATGAATAATCAAAGATTTGGTATCTCCTATATTGGCCAGCAATGAAAATACTTTCGCTTCATCCACCACAGTTTTGGCGGCTTCATATCCTCCTTTAACTCCAAAGGTTACCAGACCGCTCTGACCTTCCGGTAAATATTCCTTCGCCAATTCATGATATTTGCTATTTTCAAGTCCGGGATAATTAACCCATTTTACTTCTTCCTGTTGCTGAAGCCATTCGGCCAGTTTTAATGCATTACTGCTGTGCTCCTTAATTCTTACTTTCAAGGTTTCCAGCCCCTGAATTATTTGAAACGCATTAAAAGGGCTCAATGCCGCACCATGGTCGCGCAATCCTTCAATTCTAACTTTCCCGATAAATGCAGCTTCTTCAAGCGCTTCGGTATACACTATACCATGATATCCAGGAGAAGGTTCGGTAAATTCAGGGAATTTCCCATTGGCCCAGTAAAATTTACCGGCATCGATAATGACCCCACCAAGGGCAGTTCCATTACCGTTGATATATTTAGTGAGGGAATGAATCACAATATCGGCACCATGCTCGATAGGATTTAATAAATATGGCGTCGCTACCGTATTATCCACAATAAAAGGCACCTTAAAAGCTTTCGCTTCTTTGGAGATTCCTTTAAGATCCAGGATATCCAGTTTTGGATTTCCAATAGATTCCGCAAAAAATACTTTTGTATTTTCCTTTGCAGCTTTAGTGAAATTTTCCGGGTTTGAAGGATCCACAAAAGTGGTGGTAATCCCAAATCTTGGCAGCGTATTTTTGAAAAGGTTATAAGTGCCTCCATACAGACTATTGGAAGAGACGATATGGTCCCCTGCTTTTAAGAGTGTTAGTAAAGCGGTATTAGTCGCCGCGGTACCGGAAGCCGTTACCACTGCTGCTATTCCACCTTCAAGGGCAGCCAGTCTTTGTTCCAGAATATCATTCGTTGGGTTATTGATCCTTGTGTAGATATATCCAGGTTCTGCCAGTGAAAAAAGATTGGCAGCATGATCTGAATTTTTAAAGACATAAGAAGTCGTTTGATAAATCGGCACTGCTCTGGTGCCTCCATTTGCAGAGACGTCGTGTCCTGCGTGTAATGCCTGTGTTGAAAAATTTTGAGTACTCATGATTGTATTTTTTTAAAGTTTAATTCCGATGTATAAAAAAAGTCTCCCTGTTATGGCTATTACCAGGGAGACTTTTGAATTGAACTTATAACTAATCTATATTCTCAAGTTTTGGTAATAGCTTTTCATGCGACGCATACACATCTCCATCATATTCATATTGTTCATTTTGATATTTGCTATTACTTTCATTTTATCTTTTTTTATCACACTTCGATTGCCCTTCGACTTCGCTCACGACAAGCTTTTCAGTGTGACTATTTTTTTCGTTTCCCACACTTCGAATCTGCTCCGTGTGACATCTGGTATTTCAATTTTTCAAATAAAAAAGCCGCTGCGTTTGGCAGCGGCTTTTGCATTTTATATCGTTTTCAGATTATGCAATAGGATGCGCTGCGGAAAAAATCCCCATCATACACATCATCATATTACAAATTGTTCTGATCATTTTTACTTTTGTTTCGAATACAAATATAACGACAGACATTTTTAATTTCCAAGCAAATACAAAAGAATTATTGAAATTTAAATTTTCGGGCTTTATTTCAAGGATTCCTGAATTTAATCTATGCTTTACTGCTTTTTCTCCTAAAAACCTTGCGTTAGGGATTGAGCGGGCTGTTTGAGCTCTCCCGATTTTTTTTTTGATCGGGAAGCGAGTCGCGAAAGCCCGGCGCGAGCCCGGAACGGGGGAATCGCAACGCCCCAATGAAAAATTTTTCAATTCTCCGTAGCCTAAATTGATAAACAGCAGCTCAGACCCTTGCCAATGCAGAGATAAAGAGAAAACTCTAATGCAAACGAATGAGGAATTATAAATAAAAAATTGAGAATAGATAAATTGACGTTAAATCAACTTGCTATCATTTGAATTTTTATACATTTGTACCTGAATAATTAAAGGGACAGATTTGACTGATTGCAACCCTAAAATATACCGGAGGCGGTATATGCTAAAATGCTAAAGCAGTAGTAAATCACTTCTATAGCCTTTCACGTCAAATTTTTTCCATTCTTATAATTTAAAAAGTAATTGAATGGCTTATTTATTTACTTCAGAAAGCGTGTCTGAAGGTCACCCGGATAAAATTGCAGATCAGATTAGTGATACATTACTGGACAATTTTCTGGCCTTTGATGAGAATTCTAAAGTTGCCTGTGAAACACTTGTTACAACAGGCCAGGTAGTTCTTGCCGGTGAGGTGAGAAGTAATACTTATTTAGATGTTCAAAATATAGCCCGCGATGTGATTAATGATATTGGTTATACCAAAGGCGCCTATAAATTTAGTGGAGACTCCTGTGGAGTAATTTCATTAATTCATGAGCAGTCTCAGGATATTTATCAGGGAGTGGATCGTGGAAATAAAGAAGAACAGGGTGCCGGTGACCAGGGAATGATGTTTGGTTATGCGACCAATGAAACTGAAAATTACATGCCTCTGGCCCTTGATATCTCTCACAGGATTCTTATTGAACTTGCAAAACTTAGACGGGAAGGAAAAGAAATTGATTATTTAAGACCCGATTCTAAAAGCCAGGTGACTATTGAATACAGCGATGATAATGTTCCGCAAAGGATCGTGGCTGTGGTTGTTTCTACACAGCATGACGAATTTGATGCAGATGATGATAAGATGCTGGCGAAGATCAAAAAGGATATTCTTGAAATTTTGATTCCTCGAGTAACGGAACAGTTACCTGAATATGTTCAGAAATTGTTTAATGACGATATTATTTATCATATTAATCCAACAGGAAAATTCGTGATTGGTGGCCCACATGGTGATGCCGGGTTAACCGGAAGAAAAATCATTGTTGACACTTACGGCGGAAAAGGAGCTCACGGTGGTGGTGCTTTTTCAGGAAAAGATCCTTCGAAAGTAGATCGTTCTGCCGCATATGCTTCAAGGCATATTGCCAAAAATCTTGTCGCCGCTGGTGTTGCTCCGGAAGTCCTGGTTCAGGTTTCTTATGCCATTGGAGTGGTGGAACC
>JAGXII010000193.1 GCA_024635735.1 Christiangramia sp.
ATATCGCCAATATCATAACGAATCATGGGATGTGCTTTATTGTAAAGCGAGGTAATCACCACACGACCTTCCTGTCCCGGAGGCAGAATTTTGTTATTTTCATCCAGAATTTCGATATAAAGATCTTCCGAGTTTACAATCCAGTGATTCTCTTTATCCTCAAAAGCGATTAAACCTACTTCACTCGCGCCATATTCATTGATAACGGGAACTCCGAGGGCATCTTCAATAAGATTTTTATCTTTTTCAAAGAGTCTTTCAGAAGTGACAATACATATTTTTAAGCTGGGACAAATATCTTTTAAAACGAAACCTTTGTCTTTAATGAATCTGGCGAATAAAACTATGGCACTGGTATATCCGTTCAGGTAATCGAAGTCAGATTTTTTAAAGCGATCCAGAAAAGCTTCCATTTTCTTCTCGCTAAGGTCAAAAATATTGAATCTGCGTCTAAGGCTAATCCTGTCTTTAAGGCGTTCCTGGATATTTCCGTAGAAATCAAGAGGAATGCCATAGAATCTTGCCTGCAGGGACTTATTGAGGTCAATATTGTACCATTCATAGCGATTCTGGAATCCTGCCCAACTCAGCGCATGTGCAAACTTGTCTTTAGCAAAAATAAAAGGATGGCCACTACTTCCCGAGGTTTTGCCGATATAGGCAGTTTTAGTGTTATAGGTAGAACTTAAACGCTCTTTAAGTGGGTGCTGGAGATCAGATTTTTTCATGATTGGCACATTTTTCCAATCCACATAGCCATTCCAATCAAAAAACTCTCTGTAAAAACTATTATGCTGAATATGGTAATCTATAATCGCATTTCTGCGTTTCCTTTGATATTGAGCATAATCTTCCTCTGGAATATTCTGAATTTTTTCCAGTACTTCCTGAGCACTTTTTATCGGGAATTTGTTAAGCTGCAATGAAAGTTTAAACCAATCCAAGGGCAGAAAAGCTTTTTTAACGAATTTATTGGTGCTTCAATTTACAAACAATTATTTTTGAAGCAACATTTAAAAATCATATCCAGATGAATATTCTTATTCTTGGCTCCGGAGGCCGCGAACATACTTTTGCTTACAAGATCGCCGAAAGTACAAAATGTGACAAATTGTATGTAGCTCCTGGTAATGCGGGAACCGCTGAAATTGCTATAAACCTGGATGTGAATCCTATAGATTTTGAGGCTGTGGCAAAAGCTGCTCTGGCTAAAGATATAAAAATGATTGTTGTGGGACCTGAAGATCCACTGGTAAAGGGAATTGTAGATTACTTTACCAAAGATGATCGTCTTAAAAAGATCATGATTATTGGCCCTTCCGGGCGTGGAGCGCTTCTGGAAGGAAGCAAGGAACGTGCAAAGGAATTTATGGCTATGTATGATATTCCCACTGCAGCTTATGAAAGTTTCAGCTTTGAAAGCCTAGAGGCGGGTAAAAATTTTCTTGAGAAGATGAAGCCTCCTTATGTACTTAAAGCTGACGGACTGGCTGCGGGAAAAGGAGTTCTAATTATCGATGATCTTGAAGAAGCTAAGAAAGAACTTGAGAATATGCTTTCCGGAAAGTTTGGTGCTGCCAGTGAAAAAGTGGTTATCGAAGAATTTCTGGACGGTATCGAATTAAGTGTTTTTGTGCTTACCGACGGGAAAAATTATAAAATCTTACCTACTGCTAAGGATTATAAGCGAATTGGAGAAGGAGATACCGGTTTGAATACCGGCGGAATGGGCGCCGTTTCTCCAGTTCCGTTTGTGGATAAGGATTTTATGCATATGATCGAGGAACGAATTGTGAAACCTACCGTGAACGGTTTGGGAGCTGAAGATATTGACTATAAAGGCTTTGTTTTTATTGGCCTGATAAAAGTTGATGGTAATCCATATGTAATTGAATACAATGTTAGAATGGGAGATCCTGAAACGGAAGTGGTATTGCCGAGAATCAAAACAGATCTGGTTGAACTTTTAGAGAAGACCTGGGAATCCAGTCTTGACAAAATTAATCTGGAAATCGATGAAAGAAGTGCTACCACGGTAATGACAGTATCTGGGGGATATCCTGGAAGCTATGAGAAGGGAAAAGAAATTTCAGGAATAAAAGAAATTAGTGATTCTATCGTTTTCCATGCAGGGACAAAGAATGAAGGAGATAAAATCCTAACTAATGGTGGTAGGGTAATTGCTTTGACTTCCTTTGGCAAGGATTACAAAGAGGCACTAAAAAAATCTTACCAAAGCGCAGATAAACTTCACTTTGATAAGATGTATTTTAGAAAGGATATAGGTTTTGACCTATCCTAAAAATGGATCTGGTTTTGTTCTTTCGTTTTCTTTATCCTGGTCATGAAATATTTTAAGTTGTTTCATCCAGTAGACAAAGGCAACAACCCCAATAATGAGGAAAATCCAGTTAATAATATTGGCAAGAAACCATGAATCAAGTTGAAGTTCTCTTAATAGATCCAGTGGATAAAAAAGTATTTCTTCAAAAAGCCAGGCTATTCCCTCAAAAAGTTCTTTCATTGTTTCAACTTTGTTTGTGATTACAAAAATATAAAAAACGTAGATGCTAACAAGCTTTTTTAGCAAATCAAAACCATTGAATCTCACAGTCATCATAGTTTTTATGTGTGGATTCTACCTTAGCGTTAACTTTTCTGAAATGTTTCAGGATTTTAATACAGGTTTATTTTTGCAGAAGATCGCAGTTTTGCTGGCGTTGATTTTTAGTCTTTTGGTACTTAATTTTATTGCAAAGAAAAATGAACTTACTAAGCGTAGCGCCTATAAGACCTTACTTTTTGCGATTTTTGCAGTATCATTTTTCAGTTTGCTAAAGAACGAATCGGTGATCATTTCCAATTTGTGTATCCTCTTTGCCTTAAGAAGAATTATTAGCCTTAAATCCTATAAATTCACTCAGAAGAAAATATTTGACGCTACTTTCTGGGTTAGTATTGCAACATTGTATCAATTCTGGGCGGGATTGTTTTTTATAATTGTCTTTTTCGCCATCCTCAATTTTGCTTCAAGTTTTAAGAACTGGTTAATTCCTTTAGTGGCATTTACCGCGGTAGCATTACTTACCATAAGTTTTCACCTGCTGGTATATGATCAATTCTATTCTTTTTCAGACTGGTTTCAGGAAAGCAATTATGACTTTTCGGCTTACGGAAATTTAAAATTACTTGTTCCTCTTAGTTTTATTCTCAGTTTGTTATTGTGGACCGTTTTCTATTATTTTTCTGAAATTCAAAAAGCCAGTATTACCCGAAGGCCTATTTTGAGTTTAATATTGCTAAGCCTGGTGGTTGCCGGAGGCGTGGCGGTATTTTCGCCTACCAAAAACGGAAGTGAGCTTATTTTCTTCTTTGTTCCTTTAAGTATTATCGCCTCCAATTACTTTGACGGTAAAAAGGAAAAGATATTTAAGGATATTTTGCTCGCCGCCCTTATAATTATGCCTTTTATTGTATCATTTCTGGGATAATTTCGGCTAATTTCAAATTATACTCTCCCGAAAAATAATATCTTTGTAGCTCCTGCCGGAACTCTTTATTTCAGCAATAAACAAGTAAAAATTCAGAAGAAATAATCCATATGTTTTCAGATAAAGCCAATAAGATTTTTGAAGAAGTAATAGAGAAATATCACGAAATAGATAGTGTAGACCAGGAATTTGAAAATCCATATGATGCTGAAACCGATCTTCTGGAACATTTGCTTTACCGAAAGTGCTGGATAGATACTGTACAGTGGCATTACGAAGATATCATCCGTGACCAGAATATAGATCCCGAGGCGGCCTTAAAGCTAAAAAGACAGATTGATGCTTCTAACCAGGACCGTACCGATATGGTTGAATTCATAGATAGTTATTTTCTTGAAAAATATAAGGAGGTAGAACCTAAGAAGGAGGCGACCATCAATTCAGAAAGCCCGGCCTGGGCTATAGACAGGCTATCCATCCTCGCTCTAAAGATCTATCATATGAACGAAGAGGCGAATCGCGAGGACGCGTCTCAGGAACATCAGATGAAGTGTAAGACTAAACTGGAGGTCTTACTGGAGCAAAGAGTAGATCTTTCTACTGCGATCAATCAGTTACTTGATGATATTTCAGAAGGGGAGAAGTACATGAAAGTGTACAAACAAATGAAGATGTATAATGATGAAGAACTCAATCCGGTTCTTCGTAATAATAAATAATCATGAGCGGGGCCAGCTCGGCAGAATATTCTGCCGGAAATATTGAAAATGGGCCACATATTCTGGTGATCCGTCTTTCGGCCATGGGCGATGTGGCGATGATGGTTCCTGTGATTAGCGTTTTGACGCACACGTATCCGAACCTTATCATCACTGTTCTTACCAGATCATTTTTCAGTCCGTTATTTAGTCACTTACCAAACGTTCGTATTTATGAAGCCGATGTTAAAGGCGTGCATAGCGGAGTAATGGGTCTAGGAACACTTGCACGCGAACTGCGTGATGAGGAGATAGACATGGTGGCAGACCTTCATGATGTATTGCGGAGCAATGTGTTGAAGTCGGTTTTTTATCTATATGGAATTCCCTGCAAGCAGATTGACAAAGGGCGAAATGAGAAAAAAGCTCTTACCAGGGATGATAATAAGGAATTCATACAACTTAAGTCAACGCATCAGCGTTACGCCGATGTTTTTGCCGAATTAGGTTACCCAATTGATCTTTCCAACTATCAGACTCCGGAAAAAAGGAGTTTATTGCCCAGGGTTTATGAAGTTGTAGGGAAGGATTCCAGAAAATGGTTGGGAATAGCGCCTTTTGCTCAACATAAATCGAAGACCTATCCATTGGATTTTATGGAAGAAGTAATTGCCAATTTAGCAGCTTCAGGTAAGATAAAGATCATTTTATTTGGAGGTGGGGATCAGGAAAAGGAGCCACTGGAAAAGTGGGAAGAGAAGTTTCCGAATGTTATAAGTGTGGTAGGAAAACTAAGCTTCGCAGAAGAATTAAGTCTTATTTCCAATCTTGATTGCATGCTTTCTATGGACAGCGGGAATGCACATCTTGCGGCTATTTACGGAGTGCCGGTTGTGAGCCTTTGGGGAGTTACCCACCCATATACAGGGTTTAGAGCTTTTAGACAGCCAATGGTTAACTGCATACTTCCAGATCTTGATTTATATCCAAAAATACCAACTTCGGTTTATGGAAATAAAGTTCCGGAGGGCTACGGGGATGTTATGCGCAGCATACCTCCGGAAATGGTTGTTCAAAAAATAACGGAAATATTATTTTAAACGTCGTCGTAATCAACTTTAAGATTAGGCGTAGTTGGATGAGCCTGGCAGGTTAAAATAAAACCTTCTTCAATTTCCTCGTCTGTCAATATCTGGTTTTTGCTCATCTCTGCTTTACCTTCTTTTATTCTGGCCATGCAACTACTGCAAATTCCGCCCTGGCATGAATAAGGTACATCAATATCATTTTCGAGGGCAATATCCAGTACAACAGCCTTACGGTCCATAGAGAAAGTATATTCCTCGTCATCCACTACAATAGTAACAGCGGTGAGACCCTCAGTATCTCCCTTAATTTCCTTTTCTTCATCGGTAGGTGTGAAAAGTTCAAAAAGAATCTGTTCATCTTTCACTCCGTTAGTTTTTAAAACTTCTGAAACATGATTGATCATTGGTTCAGGCCCGCAGAGATAAAATTTATCGAATTCGTGATGCTTGAATTTATTTTTCACCACATAATTCACTGTGCTGGTTTCAATTCTACCAAAATGAGCATTCTCTTCACGCGTTCTGCTATAAACAAATTCAACAAAAAGCCGGTCCGGAAATTCAGTTTGTAACCTGAGTAATTCCTTGAAAAATATAGTATCATCAACAGATTTGTTTCCGTAAGTAAGTACAAACCGGCTATGAGCTTCATCGCGAAGCACAGTTTTAATGATAGATAGTACCGGAGTAATTCCGCTTCCTGCTACAAAGGCCGCGTAATTATTAATTTCGTTACCAGGTTTAAAAATAAATTTTCCTTCCGGAGGATGAACTTCCAGCACATCACCGGCCACAAGTTTATTATTTGCGATTACCGAAAAGCGCCCGCCTTCTACTTCTTTTACCGTAACTTTGAATTCACCCGAGTTAGGTGCGGAACAAAGGGAATAGGCACGGCGTATTTCCTCTCCATTTAAATCGGTTTTTATAGTGATATATTGCCCCGCTGAATAACTGAATTCATCCTTCAGATTATCGGGAATTTCAAAAGATAAAGTAACCGCTTGTGAGGTTTCACGAATTATTTCTTTTATTTTTAGCGGATAAAATTTGCTCATTACTTAGTATTTGTGGGCAAAAATACAAAGTAAGCTTGTTTTAAGAATGTAACAAAACTTTAAATTTCCATACAAATTAAAATAAACCTCCAAATTCATGTTTAAGCATTTTCTCTGGCTAGAATGGAAATCCTTCTTTAGATCGGCAAGTTTTGGTAAAAGTCTGGGGTTGAAAATTCTTATGATTTTTCTGGCTTTGTACTTTTCCGGAATGTTTCTGCTCTTTGGAATTGCTTTGTTTCCCTTAATAAAAGAGCTTTCTCCGGAAGCCGATCCCATGCAGGTGGTGAATCGTTTCGCTCTTGTTTATTTTACCTTTGAGCTTATCTTCAGGTTTATGCTTCAAACCCTGCCGGTGATGGATATCAAGCCTCTGATGCATTTACCAATTTCTAAGATTAAGGTGGTTAATTTTGTGCTTATAAAATCACTTTTTTCGTTTTATAACCTTTTACCCTTATTTCTTTTTATCCCCTTCGGAATACTTTGCATAATCCAGGGAGGTTATGGTACCTTGAATATTCTGGGATGGATAATTGGAATGTATGCCATTGCGTTATGCGTTAATTATTTCAACTTCATTATTAAAAAAAGGTTTACAGAAAACCTGAAAGCCCTGATCCCTATTGTTATTGTAGGCCTTACTTTCGCGCTGCTGGACTATATGAAGATCTTCCAGATTAGCGTTTACTTCGGGAAAATTCTCAATATTTTGGTTGAGAGACCTTATTTAGCCCTGATTCCGATTGTTTTATTGGTCATTTTATACAAATGGAATCAAAATAATCTTTACGGAAAATTTTACCTGGACGCGGGAATTAAAGGAAAAAGCAAAACTGCAAATACTAGAGACTTTGTATGGACGAAAAAGTTTGGAAGTATTGCTCCGTTTCTGCAGCAGGATCTCAAACTTATCTGGAGAAATAAAAGGCCAAAAACAACGATCTATCTTTCGGTTATTTTCCTCGCCTATGGCCTTATTTTTTATCCAAACGAGGCTTATCAGGGAATGCCGGCATTTTTTGTATTTGTCGGGATCTTTGTAACAGGGATTTTTATGATCAATTTCGGCCAGTTTATTCCCTCCTGGGATGCCTCTTACTATCCCATGATTATGGCACAGAATATTCCCATGCGACAATACCTGGCTTCAAAAATGGGGCTTATCACCTTTAGCGTAATAGTTCTGGCAGTTCTCTCTACTCCCTATGTTTATTTTGGATGGAATATTTTATTGTTGAATATTGCCTGTGCGCTTTATAATATGGGGGTAAATATTCCTCTTTTGATGTATGCCGGATCATTTAATAAAAAAAGAATCGATTTGGATAAAAGTCCGTTTATGAATTACCAGGGTACTGGTGCTTCACAATGGCTTGTGGGACTTCCGCTAATGTTGATTCCCATCTTTTTCTTCTGGATCATCAATAAATTTATCAACTATGAAGTTGGTGTAGGCTTTCTGGCGGTATTGGGTATTATTGGCCTTATTCTCAGGCCTGCAATTCTGAATTTTCTGGTGATAAGGTATCGCAAGAGAAAGTATATAATGATAGAAGGATATAAACAAAAAGGAGACTAAAAATATTACGATGATAACAGCAACAAATCTTTCAAAAGTCTATAATGGAACAAAAGTTCTCGAAATAGAACATCTGGATATTCCTTCAGGTCAGAATTTTGGACTGGTTGGAAATAATGGAGCAGGAAAAACCACATTTTTTAGTTTGATGCTGGATCTTATTCAGCCTACTACTGGTAACATTTTCAACAAGGAAATTACCGTGAGTGAAAGTGAAGAATGGAAGCCTTTTACATCTTCATTTATAGACGAAAGTTTTCTTATTGGATATCTTACTCCTGAAGAATATTTCTATTTCATAGGAGAATTGAGGAGCAGGAATAAAGCCGATATTGACTCTTTTCTTACTCAATTTGAAGACTTTTTTAATGGTGAGATTATCGGAAGAAATAAATATCTGAGAGATCTTTCAAAAGGAAACCAGAAGAAAGCCGGGATCGTAGCTGCGCTTATAGGAGATCCGGAAGTGGTAATACTTGATGAGCCTTTTGCCAATCTGGACCCTACTACACAAATAAGATTAAAGAAAATTCTAAAGGAATTATCCCAGACAGCAGGGACTACAGTCCTTATTTCAAGCCATGATCTAATACATGTTACCGAGGTTTGTGAACGTATTGTAGTACTCGATAAAGGCAAAATTGTGAAGGATATACAAACTTCAGAAGCTACCCTTCATGAACTCGAAGCCTATTTTTCACGTGAAATAGCTGAAAGCTAGGTTCAATCCTCTATTGGACTTTAGAAAAAGAAGTTTACTTTTACATACTAAATCATCCGTATCACAGTTATTCATGATACCAGGAAAAGGTACGTTTTGAAAACAATTACTCGTTTTATTCTTTTTCTTTTTCTTTCGGCAGCTGTTCTTAGTTGTTCCCGAAAGAAGAATTCCTTTATTAACAGGAATTATCACGCGGTTACTGCAGAATACAATGCCCTTTACAATGGCCATCTTGCACTGCAACAGGGAAGAGAGGAGATTAATCAGAATTATGCCGATAATTACTGGGATGTACTTCCGGTAGAAAGGCTGGATGTAGATGAAAAAATTCTTTTACCTGATAGCGTAAGAAATCAAAATTTTGGACGGGCCGAAGAAAAAGCCGTTAAGGCGATTCAGAAGCATTCCATGCAAATAGGGGGGAAGGAACGAAATCCACAAATGGATGAAGCCTATCTTTTACTTGGGAAAGCCCGGTATTTCGATCAGCGTTTTGTGCCGGCACTGGACGCTTTCAACTATATTTTGTACAGATATCCTGCCAGTGATAATATTAATCACGCGAGAATATGGCGTGAAAAGACTAACATCAGGCTGGGCAACGAAAAACTGGCGATCAAGAATTTGAAGAAAATACTGGATTCAGATCGATTGGACGATCAGGATGTGGCAGATGCCAGTGCAAGTCTTTCGCAGGCATATATAAATTTGAATCAACTGGACAGCGCCGTTGTTCCCTTGTACAACGCCGCCGATTTTACCCATATCGATGCTGAAAAAGGGCGATATCTTTTTATCGTTGGGCAGCTCCATGACAGGCTGGGAGAAACCTCTGATGCCAATGCTGCTTTTGATGAGGTGATCGCTTTAAACAGAAAATCACCAAGAATTTACATGGTAAATGCCTATGTGCAAAAGGCGAGAAATTTTGATTTTAATTCAGGGAATAATGCCTTTTTACTCAATCTCCTTAAAGAACTTGAGGAAGACAGGGAAAACCGTCCCTATCTTGATAAGATCTATTTTCAGATAGGAGAATATTACAGCAGAATAGATTCCACTGAAAAAGCAGTTGAATATTATAATAAATCATTGAGATCTCCTTCCAGTGATATTTTTCTGAAATCCATTAACTATGAGATCCTCGCCAATATAAATTTCGACAGAGCCAATTATCAAATGGCTGGAAAATATTTTGACAGTACGCTTACATATATGTCTCCGGAGTTACTGGAATTCAGAACTATCAAAAAGAAGAGGGAGAATCTTGAAGACGTGATACGTTATGAGCAGATCGCCGAACAAACAGATAGTATTTTAAAACTGGCTGCTATGTCTGGTGAGGAACAGCTGGCTTATTTTACAGATTACACCACTAAGCTTAAAGAAAAGGCGATTGAAGACCTTGAGCAGGGAGAACTTCCGGTGTATACATCCAATATCGGGAAGGAAAATCCTTTTCCTTCTTCCAATGCCATATCACAGCCTCAGGCTGGAGGAAGTGGAGATAATACAAGTGCGAATGTATTTTATTTTTATAATCCCATACAGGTTTCCCGTGGTGCGCAGGAATTTCTAAGGGTATGGGGAACACGGGAATTAGCCGATAACTGGCGATGGGGGTCGAATGCCTTAAACCAAAGCTCAATCAATGCCCAGGAGACAATTGCTGAGGTAAACCTCGATAATAATCCGTTATACGATCCTCAAACTTATGTAAGTCAGATTCCTGGTAAGCAATCAATTCTTGATAGTCTTGCAACCCAGCGCAACCTTGCCAATTATCAGCTGGGAGTAATTTATAATGAGAATTATGGGGAGTATGCGCTGGCCGAAGAAAGATTTAATTTTCTGCTGAATAATCAGCCGGAAGAACGGCTTATTTTGCCTGCTAAATACAATCTTTATAACATATATGGAGCTACTGGCCAACTGCAGAAGCAGGAAGCTATTAGAAATGATATTATTCAGAATTATCCGGATTCACGTTATGCTTCCTTTATTTTAAATCCTGAAAGCATAAGGGACGATAAGAATAGTCCGGAAGCAATGTATGAAGAGCTTTTTAGCCAGTATGAAGAGGAGAAATATGAATATGTGATTGAAAAAGCTAATGAATATATTTCCCAGTTAACAGGAGATCCCATAATTCCGAAACTGGAGCTTTTAAAAGCCCAGGCAAATGCGAGGCTTTATGGATTAGATGCCTATAAACAGGCTTTAAATTATGTGGCAGTTACCTATCCACAAACGGAGGAGGGGCGCCGGGCCGGAGATATTATTAAAACATCGATTCCGGAATTGGAGAGACTCGAGTTTAATAATGATAGTTTACAAAAGAATTTCAAAATTATTTATCCTGTGGAGCTGACTGATGAGAACAAATCAGCCGCAACAGATCTACAAAAGAAGATAGATAAAGCTATTAAGGATCTGGAATACGATAATATGTCGGTATCTATAGATCTTTATAATCCTGAAGAATTTTTTGTTGTAATTCATGGTTTACAAAATAGATCCAAAGCCCTTGGCTTTATGGAGTTATTAAAGAATAATAAAAACTACAAAATAGAAAAAGAAGGTTTTCCTATGTCTGCAGAAAATTATAGAATTGTGCAGATTAAGAAAAATTTAAGAACTTACACTGCTTTTAAATAAAACCTACTTATTATGTTTTCAGACTCAAAAAAGACCGCCTCAGTCAACAATAACGAACAAAATCGAATTGCAGCCGGTACTTTAATTACCGGTGAAATCTCAGGAAAGGGATGCTTTAGAATAGAAGGCACTCTGGAAGGAAGTTTAAAAACACCAGGTAAAGTTGTGATTAGCGAAGGAGGTCTCATTAATGGAACTCTGGAATGCGAAAATGCCGATATTGAAGGCAAATTCACAGGCAAATTAATGGTTTCCGGTACGCTTACACTCAGAACTCCGGCTAATATTGAAGGAGAGGTTGTTGCAGGAAAATTAGCGGTGGAACCTGGTGCTGTATTCAATGCAACCTGCCAGATGACTGGTATGGTAAAGCCCTTAAATGATGAAAGAAGAGAAGGAAGAAGAAAAGAAAAGTTCGCTTAGAAAATGGGCACAGCTTTCAGGAATTGCCATTCAAATGGGTGGGACAATTTTTGTTTGTGCCTGGATAGGAAAAAGTCTGGACGAAAAATACACCACGGGGGAAACCAACTGGTTTACACTGGGTTTTGTGTTATTTGGCTTACTGGCTTCTTTATACCTGGTTATTAAACAGCTAAAGGAGCTTAATAAATAATCCCGAATCTATGTTGACCAAAATAATCAGGCTCAGTTTGTTGCTGGTTACCTTATTAGTGATTGCTTATTTCATTCATTTAAATTTCCTGTCTGAAGAGAATCTGAGGGCTAAAAAGGAGCTTTTAAAGCTTAGTTATCTTTATAATTTTGGATTTTCATCATTACTCCTTTTCAATTATATAGTTTTCCGTAAAAAACTTCTCCCCCTCATTGGATTTATTTTTTTGGCCGTTGGCGTGATTAAGATCGGATTGTTTTATTTTCTGGTAAAACAGTCAGAATTTGAAAAAAATAAATCGACGTTTCTGCTTTTTTTCGTGCCTTTCATCATTTGTTTAGGGATCGAAATATTTTATCTGGCGAAGGATTTAAATCAGGCTAACTTCAATAATGACAATTAATTACAGCGATTTATAAAACTTTTGACTTGTTCGCAATTTTATGATTTCAGTTTTTATATAATTGTGTACATTTGCACCCAAATTTAAAGACCGAAACTATATCTTAAAATGCGGAAGAAAAACATTTTTAATTTTTTTTTAGGCGGCCTTTTTATCCTGGTTTCAATGAATAATATGAATGGCCAGGAAAATGAGCATAACGATGAAGCAGAAGAGCATGGCCAAGAAGCACATGCAACAGCAGAAGAAGATGGAGCTGTAAATACAAAAGAAGGTATAAAGGAGTTTGTAGATCATCACCTTAAAGACTCTCATTATTTCAGCTTCTTCGCAGATGGAGAAGCTGGTGAGCATTTTGGTTTTCCACTTCCGGTAATTCTTTGGGATAACGGTCTAAAGGTGTTTTCGGCATCTGAATTCCACTATGGTGAAGAGTTGGCCGAGATAGATGGCACTCATTACAAACTATATCACACGAAAATTTATAAGACAGACGCAGAGGGAACCATTACTTATGATGAGCGTGGGTTTCCTGCTAATGAAAAACCTCTGGACTTTTCAATAACAAAGAACGTTATTGCAATGCTGACAGCGTCATTATTATTGTTCCTGTTTTTCTGGGGTCTCGCCAGGAATTATAAAAAATCAAAAATACCTACAGGTTTCGGTAGAATTTTAGAGCCTTTGGTGATTTATGTTCGTGACGATATCGCAAAACCAAATATTGGTCCTAAGTATAAAAAATACATGAGCCTTTTGCTTACCGTATTTTTCTTTATCCTGTTGTTGAATTTATTCGGTTTAACACCATTAGGAATAAATGTGACAGGAAACATTGCCGTCACATTCGGATTGGCACTGATAACCTTTTTGATCGTACAGTTTAGCGGTAATAAGCATTACTGGAAGCACATTTTCTGGATGCCGGGAGTTCCGGTTCCAATGAAGATTGTTTTAATGCCTATCGAGATCCTTGGAATGTTTACAAAACCATTCGCATTGATGATCCGGCTTTTTGCAAACATGACGGCGGGTCACGTAGTAGTAATGAGTTTGCTTGGTTTGATTTTTATTTTTCAAAACTGGATCGCAGGTCCCACATTCTTTTTATTTACCATTTTCATTTCGGTAATCGAATTGTTAGTAGCATTTTTGCAGGCCTATATTTTTACACTGTTAAGTGCTTTATATATTGGAATGGCGGTTGAAGACCACGCGGATCATCCGGACGATCATAGTGATGATTTACCGGTAGTTTAATAAAGAATTAGTTAGAAGTAAGTTTAATTTTAAATAGATAGTTATGGAGATCCCACAAATGGTTGGAGCAGGTTTAATTGTAATTGGTGCTGGTATCGGTCTTGGTATGATCGGTGGTCGTGCTATGGACGCTATTGCGCGTCAGCCTGAAGCAACTGGAAAAATCCAGACAGCGATGATTATTATCGCCGCTTTATTGGAAGGTATTGCCTTTGCTGCGTTATTCGCATCATAGTCAAAAAAACAAAAAGACCTTTTAACGGTTGGTTAGAAGGTCTTTTTAAAATTTAAAATTGAGCTAAAAAGTATAACATAAGTACAATATTATATTATGTGGAAGTTAATTAATGATTTTTCTTTCGGATTATTTTTCTGGCAAATAGCGATCCTGATCGTCTTAATTCTTTTGTTAAAGAAATATGCCTGGGGACCAATTCTAAATTCTCTTAATAGTAGAGAAGAAGGAATTAAGGATGCATTGGAATCGGCTGAAAAAGCCCGTATAGAAATGCAGAATCTGAAAGCTGATAATGAAAAATTATTGCAGGATGCCCGTGCTGAAAGAGATGCGATTCTTAGAGAAGCCCGTGAGATGAAAGAAAAGGTGATCACAGATGCTTCAGAAGAAGCTCAGAAGAAAGCCGATAAAATCGTTGCTCAGGCAAAAGAGAGTATCAATCTTGAAAAGCAGGCTGCGATGACCGAATTGAAAAATCAGGTTGCAAATCTTTCTATTGAGATTGCCGAAAAGGTCATTCGTAAAGAATTATCTGATAAAAAAGAACAGCATGCCATGATCGAAAAGATGATTGGTAATGCAAAGCTAAACTAGATTATGAAAGGAGCCAGAGCTGCAAAACGTTACGCGAAAGCAATTCTTTCTCTTGCAAAGGATAAGAATGCTGCAGAAGCTGTAAATAAGGATATGCATGATATCCGGCAAACGGTATTGGGAAGTAAGGATCTTCAAAGTTTCCTGTCCAGCCCGATAATTAAAGACTCTCTTAAAAAAAATAGTCTCCTTGCAATTTTCAAGGATTTGGATAATGTAACTCTGGGAGCTCTTGATATTTTAATCGAAAACGGAAGGATCAATCTTTTAGGATCGATAGCAAGAGAATATATTAATTTTTACAATCTGGATAATGAAATTCAGGATGCTGTGGTAACCACTGCGGTGCCTCTTGATAAGGATCTGGAAAAATTGATTATGTCTAAGGTTAAAGAACTTACCGGTTCTGAAGTTAGCCTTAAGCAATTAGTAGATAAGGATATTATTGGAGGTTTCATATTAAGAATTGGAGATTTGCAATATGATGCCAGCATTTCACGAAATCTGAATAATCTAAAACGAGAACTAAAAGACAATACATACGTTTCAAAATTTTAATAAAAACCGGTACGCGATAGACGTATCATTTTATCTTATATAATTATGGCAGAAGTAAATCCTGCTGAAGTTTCAGCAATATTAAAACAACAATTATCAGGTTTTGAATCCAAGGCCTCTTTAGACGAAGTGGGTACCGTTCTAACCGTAGGTGACGGTATTGCAAATATCTATGGGCTGGCTAACGCTCAATATGGAGAGTTAGTTCAGTTTGAGAGTGGTCTTGAGGGTATTGTTCTTAACCTTGAAGAGGATAATGTAGGGGTAGTACTTTTGGGTCCTACTAATGAAATTGGAGAAGGTTCTACAGTAAAAAGAACTCAGCGTATCGCTTCTATTAATGTTGGAGAAGGTATTGTGGGACGTGTTGTAGATACATTAGGAGCGCCAATAGATGGTAAAGGAGCTATTGATGGTGAAACTTTTGAAATGCCTCTGGAGCGTAAAGCACCAGGAGTAATTTATCGTCAGCCGGTTACTGAACCTCTACAAACAGGTATCAAGTCTATTGATGCGATGGTACCGGTTGGAAGAGGACAGCGTGAGTTGGTAATTGGTGACCGTCAAACAGGTAAGACTACCGTTTGTATTGATACCATTCTTAACCAGAAAGAATTTTACGATGCAGGGGAACCTGTTTATTGTATATATGTTGCTATTGGGCAAAAAGCCTCAACAGTGGCAGGAATCGCTAAAGTACTTGAAGATAAAGGGGCAATGGCCTATACAACTATTGTTGCGGCTAACGCTTCAGATCCTGCTCCAATGCAGGTTTATGCTCCTTTCGCTGGCGCAGCGATTGGTGAGTACTTTAGAGATACAGGTCGTCCGGCATTGATCGTTTATGATGATCTAAGTAAGCAGGCAGTAGCATACCGTGAGGTTTCCCTTTTACTTCGTCGTCCACCAGGGCGTGAAGCATATCCCGGGGATGTTTTCTTCCTTCACTCAAGACTACTTGAGCGTTCTGCTAAAGTGATTGACGATGATGATATCGCAAGACAAATGAATGATCTTCCTGATGTTCTTAAAGACAAGGTAAAAGGAGGAGGATCTTTAACAGCTCTTCCAATTATTGAGACTCAGGCTGGTGACGTTTCCGCATATATTCCAACCAACGTAATTTCGATTACAGACGGGCAGATATTCCTTACTTCAGATTTATTTAACTCTGGGGTTCGTCCTGCGATTAATGTGGGTATTTCGGTATCCCGTGTTGGTGGTAATGCTCAGATTAAATCGATGAAGAAGGTTGCCGGTACACTAAAATTAGATCAGGCACAATATCGTGAACTGGAAGCTTTCGCGAAATTCGGTTCAGATCTTGACGCCGCTACTATGAATGTGATTGAAAGAGGTAAGCGTAACGTGGAAATACTTAAGCAGGGACAAAATGATCCTTATCCGGTAGAAAACCAGATTGCAATTATTTATGCAGGTTCTAAAAACCTTTTACGTGATGTTCCTGTAGAAAAAGTAAGAGAATTTGAAAGAGATTATCTTGAATACCTTAATGCGAAGCATAGAGATGTACTTGATACTCTTAAGGCTGGAAAACTTACAGATGAAGTAATTGATACTTTAACATCAGTTGCGAAGGATCTTTCGGCTAAATACAAGAAATAGTAATACCCCTCCCATCCTCCCCGAGGCGGAGGGGTTAGATTATAAAATTAAATACTAATTTCTCCCCTTAGGGGAGATCAAGAGGGGTTTATGGCAAACTTAAAAGAATTACGTAGCAGGATTACATCGGTATCTTCAACGATGCAGATTACCAGTGCCATGAAAATGGTATCGGCTTCAAAATTGAGTAAAGCCCAGGATGCTATTACATCTATGAGGCCTTATGCTGAAAAGCTGACCCAATTGCTACAGGATTTAAGTGCGACTCTAGATGATGAATCCGGAAGTAAATTCGCTGAAGATCGCGAAGTGAAGAAGGTTCTTATTGTTGCTATTTCATCTAATAAAGGACTTGCCGGAGCTTTTAATACCAATATTATTAAGAAGGTAAAGCTTAGGATTCAGGAGGAATATCAAGGCAAAGACGTTGAGGTTCTAACACTGGGTAAAAAAGCGAATGACATTCCCAAAAAGACCTTTAAAGTCTATGGGAACAACAATGCCATTTTCGATGATCTTAGTTTTGAAAATGTATCTGAAATCGCCGAAGAGCTTATGCAAACATTTTTAGATGGGAAATATGATAAAATAGAAATCATATATAACCAGTTTAAAAATGCAGCTACTCAGTATGTGATGACGGAGCAATTCCTTCCTATTGAGCAGTTTGAGAGTGAAGAAAATAAGCAACTGGATTATATTTTTGAACCATCAAAACTGGAGATTGTAAAAGAATTAATTCCTAAATCTCTTAAAATGCAATTATTCAAGGCGCTTAGGGATTCATTTGCAGCGGAACACGGCGCTCGTATGACTGCCATGCACAAAGCAACAGATAATGCGAAAGAATTGATAGGCGATCTTAAACTTTCTTATAACAAAGCAAGACAGGCTTCTATTACCAATGAGATCTTAGAGATCGTTGGAGGTGCGGAAGCCTTGAAAGGATAAAAATGTCGATTCTGAACAATGTGAAGAATCATGTCTTAAAATAATTATAAAAACCCGCAATTATCGCGGGTTTTTATTTGGTATGGGTTTTGTTTTTATAACTTCAAACTAAAATCAGACATCATGAAAAATGCAATACACTTTTTAGCAGGAATTTTTGTTCTTGGCGTTTTTGCCTCCTGTGGCAGTAACAAGGACCTTCAGGAGCGGGCTCCTGCGCAGTTTAGTGAGGCCTATTATGTTTATACTTCAAATGGGATTCAGTTAAATATTCCTGTAGTGGCTATTCAGGATGAAAGAATTTCACTGGACTCTGTCTATTTCCACGGAATGAAGTCTGCACTGGAGAAAAATGAAGAACAGCCCAATATATATGTGGCAAATTTCCGCATGGGAATGGGTGATAAGGTAATGCATAAAGATCCTAAGAAAGAATACGGAAATACTCCACCTCAAATGCCTGAGGAAAGCCCTTTCGAAATTAATAAGGATGAAGCGGTTCTGGTATTTACTCAAAACGGAAAGACAAAATTCTATAAACTAACAGGAATTGTGGAAAAGGAATAAACCCCAAAGCTTTCATAATCCTGATTTATTCAGATATTTGTAATAAATCAACCAACTCCTGTTGAGTACTTTAAAAAGATTTTTTCAAGACACTCTTATTTACGGTTTTGCGACGGTATTTCCACGACTCATGAATTTCGTGCTCGTACCTCTGCATACCGAAATACTTCCAAGGGAAGAATATTCAGTGAACACAGTCTTCTATGTATGGGCTGCGTTTTTCAATGTTCTTCTTACCTATGGAATGGAAACCTCTTTTTTTAGATTTTTCAGTCAGTCTAAGCAAAAATCAACGGTATTCTCCACTGCTTTCATTGCGTTAACCAGCAGTACAGTACTGTTTGCAATTGCGGTTTTTATATTCCAGGATACTTTTATAGGATTAATGGATCTAGATCCATTTTATTTTCAATTGTTATTTAGCGTACTGGTTCTTGATACCCTTGTGGTGGTACCTTTTGCCTATCTAAGGGCTACAGGAAGGCCTATAAAATTCGCGGGGGTTAAGATCATTAACATTTTGATCTATGTTCTACTGAACTTTTATTTCCTTTGGTTCGTAAGGGATTATCCACAGTATGCCCCGCAGTTTGTCCTTGAGAATTATGATATTAAAGATATTGTAGGTTATATATTCATGGCAAATGTTGCAGCCAGCGGTGTTACTCTATTGATTCTGTTACCTTATTTTTTTAGAACCAGGATCGATTTCAGTTTTGATATTTTTAAACAAATGTGGGCCTATGGCTGGCCTATTATGGTTGCCGGAATCGCCTTTGTGATTAACGAAAACCTGGATAAATTAATGATCAAGGATATGATCTCAGACGAGATTATGGGTGCATACTCCGGTTGCTATAAACTGGCAGTATTCATGACTATTTTCGTTCAGGCATTTAAAATGGGAGCAGAACCTTTTTTCTTTAATTATGCTCAAAAGGAAAATGCACGGGAAATTTATGCTGAAATCCTGAAGTATTTTGTGATTTCAGGAGCACTTATTTTCCTGGTTCTGGTGAGTTTTATAGATCTTTTTAAAGAGTTTGTGATAAGAGATCCTGAATACTGGATGGCCATCAGTATTGTCCCGATAATTTTACTGGCCAATTTGTTTCTGGGGATTTATCACAACCTCTCTGTATGGTATAAATTAACAGATAGAACGCGAACGGGTATGTACATTTCGGTTTTTGGGGCTTTGGTAACTATAGGGCTAAACCTTGCGCTGATACCGGTACTGGGATTTATTGCCGCCGCCTGGGCCACTTTAATAGCTTATGGCAGTATGATGCTTATCTCTTATTTCCTCGGAAAAAGATATTATAAGGTACCCTATAACGTTAAAAAAATAAGTTTTTATTTGTTGCTGTCTATTGGACTTTCTATACTTTCCTTCCTGTTTTTTAGGGAAAATTACTGGATGGCAACCGCAATAGTTGGAGCATTTGCTCTCACTGTTTTTTCAATGGAACGTAAACAATTACAAAAAATAATAAGTCAATGATCGTTAAGGTTATAAACAAATCAAAACATGCGCTGCCTAATTATGAAACCGAAGCTTCCGCAGGGCTTGATATTCGGGCAAATATTGATGACCCGGTAGTATTGAAACCTCTTGAAAGAGCTATCATTAAAACCGGACTATTTATAGAATTACCAGTAGGTTACGAAGCTCAGGTAAGGCCAAGAAGCGGGCTGGCTGCAAAAAAAGGAATTACCGTCTTGAATTCACCGGGAACTATTGATGCCGATTACCTGGGAGAAATTGGGGTAATTCTAGTAAATCTTTCTAATGATGAGTTTACCGTTCAGGATGGTGAAAGAGTGGCTCAGCTGGTCATTGCCAAACACGAACAGATAGAATGGGAAGAAACCGAAGTTCTTCAGGATTCTCAAAGAGGAGCCGGAGGATTTGGAAGCACAGGAAGCAAATAAATGATAAAACTTTGCCCTCATCTAAAATTTTTAATGAAGGCAGAAACAAAAAAATTAAAATGAAAATTATAGTACCAATGGCTGGTCGTGGTTCACGACTTCGCCCACATACTTTAACCGTTCCAAAACCGTTAATTCCTATAGCAGGCAAGCCTATTGTGCACCGTCTGGTAGAAGATATTGCGAAAGTTCTGGACGAAAAAATAGATGAGGTTGCCTTCATCATCGGAGAGGATTTTGGCGAACAGGTAGAAAAAGACCTGATGAAGATCGCCAATTCACTTGGAGCCAAGGGAACGATTTATTATCAGGATAAACCTCTGGGTACCGGTCACGCTATTATGTGCGCGAAAGAATCCTTAAGCGGTCCGGCGGTTATCGCTTACGCCGATACATTATTCAAAGCAGATTTTAACCTTGATAAATCGGCAGATGCTGTGATGTGGGTAAAAAAGGTAGAAAATCCTTCCGCATACGGAGTGGTAAAATTAAACCAGAATGATGAGATCGTTGGTCTGGTTGAGAAACCGGAGGAATTCGTTTCAGATCTGGCGGTAATTGGAATTTATTATTTTAAAAACATCGAAATTCTGAAAAATGAGCTTCAAAATGTACTGGATAATAAATTAACCCGGGGCGGAGAATATCAAATCAATGATGGTATCGAAGCGATGCGTAAGAATGGTTTGAGATTTGTACCGGGTAAGGTGGATGAATGGATGGACTGCGGGAACAAAAATGTTACCGTGGAAACCAATGGCAGAATGCTTAAATTTCTTCATCAGGACGGGGAAAAACTTATCTCAGATTCAGTTAAGATTAAGGATTCAGAAATAACTGAACCTTGCTATATTGGGGAGAATGTAGAATTGATCAACGCAAAGATAGGGCCTAATGTATCTGTTGGTGACGGTACAAGAATTGAAAATTCCACGATTAAGAACAGTCTTATTCAAACAAATTCTGAAATAAAAAATGCCAGTCTTGATAATGCGATGATCGGGAATCATGCTAAATTTGATGGCAACTTTACTCAAATTAGCATTGGAGACTATTCAGTGCTGGAATAAATTAAGAATATGAAAAACCTGTTTATCATACTGGTAGTGGTTTTATCTGCAATTTCTGCAAATGCGCAGGAATTGCCTCAGCCGCTTAAGGATGTTAATCAGGATGATCTGGGTGTTGTAAGCGATAAGTTTCAGGAGTATTTCTTTGAGGCACTTAAGCAAAAAGGGATTGAAAATTATGAAAAGGCGATAACAGCCCTGGAAAAATGTCTAACTCTTCAGGACAATAAGGGCATTGTATATTTTGAATTAGGTAAAAACTATCGTGAACTTCAGCAATTTGATAAATCTACTGAATACCTTCAGAAGGCTCATGAGGTGAGTCCCGATAAGGAATCTATTCTGGTTTATTTATTCCAGACCTATGGAATGATTGAAAATTACGCGGGAGCCATTGCAACGATCAAAAAACTAATTCCATTTGATCAGTCTTACCGGGAAGATCTTGCAAATCTTTATTTGCTGAACGGGGATTATGATCTCGCCTTAAAATTGCTTGACGAACTTGATGAGCAGCTAGGGGCCAATAGTTATAGAAATTCCTTGCGAAGACAAATTTACGCGCGCACCAATAATACAGATGCGCAGATAAATAATTTGCAGGAAAGCATTTCCAATAATCCCGAAGAAGAGCAGAATTATTTGAACCTTATCTACATTTACAGTGAACAGGGAGATGATGAAGAAGCTTTCAGGGTTGCGAAGGAGCTTTTAGAGACCAATCCCGGTTCCTTTCTTGCACATCTGGCTCTCTATAAGTTTTACCTGGATAAAGGTGATCCCGGGGAAGCGATCGCTTCTATGAAGATTGTTTTTGAAAGTGAGGAGATCGATGCCGAATCAAAATTTAAGGTATTGAATGATTTTCTCAATTTTGTGCAGGAGAATCCTGAATATGAAGAGGAACTTATTGAGGTTGCCGGTAAACTTTCTGAATGGGAAAATGCGCCTGAATTATATGAGCAGCTCGGGCAGTATTATCTTAAAAAGGACAATAGAGAGGATGCTCTTACGTTTTTTGAACTGGGGCTTAAAGAAAATCCCGATAATTTTGAGCTGTTAAAGAATACGCTATTACTTCAACTTGAGTATCGCAAGTTCGAAAGCGCTGTAGAATTGAGTAAGAATGCTCTTGAGATTTTCCCTTCTCAGCCTATGCTTTACTTATTTCAGGCAGTTGCACTAAATCAGCTTTCAAGTTTTGAAGCTGCTGAAAAGAGCCTTAAAGAGGGACTTGATTATCTTATTGATGATACCCGGATGGAAATGGATTTTTATTCTCAGCTGGTGATTTGTTATAATGGAATGAATAATGCACTGAAGGCTGAAGAGTATCGGCAGAAAGCCGAAAATCTTAAAAAAGAAATTAATTAATGTTAAAGAAAATTTTTGCCCTGATTCTATTATCCTTCTTTGTGGTTTCCTGCGGAAGCAGAAGATCAGCTTCAAAGATAGTTACTAAAGATGCGGAAGCGGTATCGGTGATCCAGAAGCATTATAAGAATGAACTGGACTTTAAAACCGTATCCGGTAGATTAAAGGCGGTATATCAGGATGAGGAGAGAACTCAATCGGTTAATTTGAGTTTTCGAATGGAGAAAGATAAAGCGATCTGGATGAGTGCCAGCGTTCTGGGGTTTCCTGTGGCTAAAGCCTATATTACCCCAACGAGTGTGAGTTATTACGAAAAAGTTACTCAATCCTATTTTGACGGAGACTTCAGCCTGCTAAGTGATTTTTTGGGGACGCCACTGGACTTTCAGAAACTTCAGAATTTACTTATAGGGCAGGCGATTTACGATTTACGATCTGAAAACTATAAATTCACTCAATCTCCAAAGGGTTTTCAATTTGTTTCAGATGAAGCAAATGTGATTAAGAAAATGTTTTTGCTGGATCCCCTTAATTTTAAGGCGCAGGCACAACAACTGGCACAGGAGAATGAAAACCGGAGTCTAACGATTACATATTCAGATTATCAAAAGGTTGCAGGTTATATTTTCCCTGAAAACATAAGAATTATCGCAAATGAAGGTGGAACCGGGACAAATATAGATCTAACCTACAGGTCACTAAGTTTCAATGAAGAACTCAGTTTCCCGTTCGAAATTCCTTCGGGATATGAAGAAATCAGTTTAAAATGATTCGAATAAATTACCCAAAATCTCTGATTTGCTTAATGCTGCTCTTTTTTGCATTCAATTCTGCAAATGCTCAAAACGACAGGGAGGAGCTTGAAAAAAGAAGAATAGAACTTCGAAATGAGATTAAAAGGATTAATGAACTTCGTATTTCAAACCAGAAGAAGCAACGATCGGTTTTGGGCCAGGTGGAAGATCTTAATCAACAGATCAAAAGCACTGAGAATCTTATAAAAGTCACTAATCAGCAGGCTAATTTACTTACGCGTGAGATTAATACAAATACCAATAAAATAGGACAGCTTCGAAAAGAGCTGGAGAAGTTAAAGGAGGATTATGCCAAGATGATCAGGAAATCCTATAAAAGTAAATCCCAGCAAAGCCGAATAATGTTCCTGCTGTCTTCCAAAAGCTTTTTGCAGGCGTATAAGAGGCTTCAGTATATGAAGCAGTATGCGAACTATCGCCAACAGCAAGGAGAGGAAATAAAGGCTCATACAGTCGAATTACAGCAACTGAATTCTCAGTTGGTAAAGCAGAAGGAGCAAAAGGATAAATTAATAGCCGAAAACCGTAAGACCAGGGCTCAGCTCGAAGAGAATCGCAAGTCCCAACAATCCCTCATGGTTACCATCAAAAAGAGGGAAGGGGAGTTTGCCGCACAAATTAGAAATAAACAACAGGAAATTGATGAAATAGATCGTGCTATCGATAGGATGATCCGGGAGTCTATCGCTAAGGCGAATAAGGAAAGTGGATCTTCTTCCCGTGACACGTACGAGCTTACCCCCGCAGCCAGAGCACTCGCTGCCGACTTTGCCAATAATAAAGGAAAACTACCATGGCCGGTTAGATCTGGAGTGGTTACCATGCGATTTGGAAAACAACCGCACCCTATAGTTAAATCGGCTATTATTAACAACAACGGGGTACGTATAGATACCGATCAAGGAGGAAAAGCAAGAGCTGTTTTTAACGGAACCGTGAGTGAGGTTCAGGCGGTAAAGGGAGCTAATATGGCCGTGATGGTCAGGCATGGTGATTATATTACTATTTACAATAACCTGGAAAAAGTTTTTGTGAAAAGAGGGGATAATGTTACTACCGAGGAGGAACTGGGAGAGATTGCCACGAGTAAAACAACTGGCAAGACCACACTTCACTTTTTTATTTTCAAAAACACTCAGAAAATGGATCCTGCCGACTGGATTTACCAGATGTAGCGCAACCTTTTGTGCTTTGCGGCATCTACTTAAAAATAGCGTATGAAAACAAAAGTTTTTTTATTACTTCTTCCATGCCTTTTATTTTCATGTAATGGTGATGTTCAGATTGAAGATAACAGGCGTTTACTGGTTTCGGGAAGTATCACTGGGAACGCTCCAGATAATATTTCAGTGGTGACGATGGGTGCATATAATATGGAACCCGATGATAATCCTGATAAAATTCTGGGTTTTGGTAAGAGTAATCAAAATGGAAAGTTTTCATTTACATCGCTGGACACCTATTCTCATAATTTACTTATTTCAATAAACTCTAAGGTGCTAGATGATTACAAAGAGAACATGGGATCTTATTATTTTTATGATGATTCAGGAATACATCAGCTTTCTTATGATCTGGGAGAAATCAACCTCCCGCAAAAAGTTTCTTTTGATTTTAATATCGAAAATACTTCAGGCACCTCAGACACTCTTTATTACTCATTTAAATATGAAAATCCGGTAAAGTATTTTGTGAGGGCCACTAATGATTTTGAGGAGGTTGAGGATAATTCTTATGTGACAGTCTATGAAATTTTGCCACTTTCTGAGCCTCGGGTTCATCATATTGATGTGGCAGCCGGCAGCGATCTTAAATTTATATACAATTTTGGAGATCAGGCGGCACAGGAAATAACTGTGAGTGTAAATTCTGAAACGAACTCTTATGATTTTGAATACTAGAATTTTATTTGTCTTTCTTCTTTTTTCTGTTGTTGGATTTGCTCAGAAAAACGATTCAATTCCTGCTTACCAGTATTCTCCGAACGATCCTGAAACGGTTTTCTTCGACCTGGAAGCCTTTTATCCTATTGCTTTAGGGAATACTGTTTATAAAGATGCCTATAATTTTGATCCTGGATTTGCAATTAATTTTAACTGGTTCTTTAAGCCTAATTTTACGCTTGGGGCTCGGCTATCTCAGGTAACGGGACATGCTAAAGACAAGTCTTTAACTGGCAATATAAAATATACCAATTTTCAGCTGCTTGGCCTTACAGTTGGCTATTTCCATCCCTTTAATCGTGAGTGGAGTTTACAATCTAAAGTAGGTATAGGAACAACCAATTATCGAAACAGATCTCCGGAAGATAGGTTTGAAGATAAAGGAGGGCAGGTATGGTTTTCTGAAGAAGTGGCTTATAGGTTAGGGAAAAGCTTTGCTTTGTTTGCAACAACTGGTTTAGAATATCACTTTAACCATATTGACATAGTGCAAGAGAAGGACGATTATTTTAATACTGCAATTTTCGCCAATCTGGGAATAGGTTTGAGGTGGCATTTACAAAATCCCGGAGGTTAATTATTCTTCGAACAAGGCCTTAAGTTCTGTAGCCTCATTTGGTTTCATTTTTCCTGCAAGAACAAGGCTAAGTTGTTTTCTTCTCAAAGCGGCCTCAAAACGTTGTTTTTCGAGATCTGTTTCGGGCTTTAATGGAGGGATCTGAACCGGAGTTCCGGTTTCATCTACCGCAACAAAGGTATATATCGCTTCATTGGCTTTACTTCTTTTACCGCTTTCACGGTCTTCAACCCAAACATCTATAAAGATCTCCATAGAAGATTTAAAAGCACGGGAAACAGCAGCTTCTACCGTTACAACACTACCTAATGGAATCGCTTTATTAAAAGCTACATGATTAACAGAAGCGGTAACCACAATCCTGCGACTATGTCTTCTTGCCGCAATACTAGCAGCGCGATCCATACGCGCCAGTAGCTCCCCTCCAAAAAGATTGTTTAAAGGGTTAGTTTCGCTTGGTAATACAAGATCGGTAAGTGTAGTTCGTGATTCTGCTGGTGTTTTAGCCTCCATGTAAAATTTTTTGCAAAAATAAGGAGGATTTAGGAGGTTTAGCCGTTAAAGAAGTATTAAAGTTCCTGAACCAATAACCAGGCTCCTTCATTAGTTTTCTTGACCTCATAAAGTTTATTGATCGCCTCTCTTCGGGATTCATGGCTGGAATATACCACCTGATGTAAACCATATTTATTGGCTCCAATCAATCTGGCTTTGTATCCCTCTGCTCGAAGTTCCTTCACTTTTTTATCGGCATTTTCTTCCACTCTAAAAGCTCCGGCAACTACATGGTAGTTTCCTGATTGTTTTTCAACTTCAAAGGTTACAGATGGCAGGGGATTATCGATTACGAAGGTAGCCTGCTGGATTTGCTCCTGCAGTTGACTTTCAGCTTCCTGCTGTTCAGCGATGTTGTGTTTGGACACCTGGCTGCTGTAAATATTTAATCCTGAGATGCCTGAAAGCCCAATGGCCAGAATTCCTATAGCTGCATATTTGAGAATAGAAGAACGCCTACTTTCCGGAGTGAAAAGGATAGGTGTTTTTTCTTCCAGTTTTTCGACCTGTTTCCTGTAAACTTCTCTTTGAAGGGCCTGTGTTTCAAATGATGCAAGACCGAAAGAATCTGTAAGGAAGTTTATTTCGCTGGAAGGTTCAAATTGTAGCCTTTCTTCTTCATCAAGATAAAATTTACCAATATTGGCCAGTTCTGCTTTTGAATCTTTCTGAAGTGAATTTTCCAGGTCGTATACAAACTCCTGGATCATATTATTAGCAGTTACATACTTGACATTCTCTACTTCGGCAATATAATTTGCCAGCAAACCATCATTCTTAATAAGCTGACGGTTAAAAGAGATTTGTTTTTTTGGAGGATGAAACTCTCCAGAAGACTGGCTTATATATGCTGATCGTTTCTGAGATAAGAATGCTCCGAAACCGGGTAAAACAACGCATTCATATCTATAAAGAAGGTCCTGGATGTAATTGGTAATATTCATTAGAGCAAAAATATGGCTTATTGGTAGTTGGTTAAAGTTACCCAAACAATTTTTATTAACAAATCTTTTTTTCTGTAATTTTGGTCAAATTATGGCTGGATGAATTCTGAAGACTTATTATATGCCCTTGCGCTACAGCATATCCCTAATCTGGGGGATACTACGGCAAAAAAACTTATCAGGCATTTTGGAAAAGCAGAGCAGGTCTTCAGGGAAAAGAAATCCAGTTTACTCAAGCTGGATGGGATAGGCCAGATTCGCATCCAGGAGATCCATGATTCCAGCCATTTGAAAGCCGCGGAGGAAGAGATTAAATTCATGGAATCTCATCACATAAACCATTATTTTTTTCAGGAAAAGGAGTATCCCGAAAAACTCAAACATTGCCTGGATGGGCCGGTGCTTTTATTTTCAAAAGGCAGGATCGATTTACATAAAAAGAAGATTATTAGCATTGTTGGAACCAGGCAGATTAGCGCTCATGGTATGTCCTTCTGTGAAAAACTACTCGAAGATCTGGCACCTCTGGATCCGGTAATAGTTTCCGGCTTTGCCTATGGCGTAGATATCACCGCTCAAAAAGCTGCAGTTAAAAATTCGTTACAAACAATAGGTTGTCTGGCACATGGTTTAAATCAAATATATCCAAAAGTTCATAAAAAGTATGTGAAGGAAATTGAAGAAAATGGCGGTTTCTTTACCGATTTCTGGAGTACCGATAAATTTGACAGGAATAATTTTTTAAAACGTAACAGGATAATAGCGGGATTAAGCGAAGCGACCATTGTTATCGAAAGTGCCGAAAGAGGGGGCTCTCTTGTAACTGCCGATATTGCCGTTTCTTACGACAGAGAAGTTTTTGCAGTTCCCGGAAGACCCGCAGATAAATTCAGTTCGGGTTGTAACAATCTAATAAAATCCCAACGGGCGCATGTGCTGACTTCAGCAGCCGACCTGGTTTATATTCTTAACTGTGAATTAGAGGAAAAGGAAAGGAGTGTACAGAAACAGTTATTTGTTCAACTGGATGGAGAGGAGCAAATACTATATGATTTTCTTAGCTCACGGGGAAAAAGCGAACTGGATATACTGGCACTAAATTGCCAGTTTCCTACCTTTAAAACAGCTTCTTTATTGTTAAATATGGAACTGAAAGGGGTAATAAGACCTCTTCCAGGAAAATTATTTGAAATAGTTTAGTAGCCGGCCTTTTCTCTTACCTTCTTAAGAACTTTGTTAGCAACCACTTTAGCTTTTTCAGCACCAATTGAAAGGGCTTTGTCTATTTCTTTGTGATTATTAATGTAGTACTCATATTTTTCTCTTGGTTCCTGGAACTTTTCCTTTACAAGATCAAAAAGAGCCTGTTTTGCGTGGCCATATCCATAACCACCGGCTTCGTAATTTTTACGCATTTCAGCCGTTTGTTCTTCTGAAGCCATAAGCTTATATAGTCCAAAAACATTACAGGTATCAGGGTTTTTAGGCTCTTCAAGCGGGGTACTGTCGGTTTCTATACCCATGATCTGTTTTCTGAGTTTTTTATCAGTCTGAAAAATATTAATGGTATTTCCTTTAGACTTACTCATTTTTTCCCCGTCGGTTCCCGGAACATACATGGTGTCCTTCTGAACTTTAGCTTCAGGAATTACAAATACCTCACCCATTTTAGCATGAAATCTGGTGGCCACATCTCGCGTCATTTCCAGGTGCTGTAACTGATCTTTCCCTACAGGTACTATTTCAGCATCATATAAAAGGATATCCGCTGCCATTAACATGGGGTAAGAAAATAATCCTGCATTTACATCTTCCAGACGATCTGCTTTATCTTTAAACGAATGCGCCAGAGTTAGCCTCTGATAAGGAAAAAAGCAACTCAAATACCAGGTAAGCTCAGTTACCTGAGGAATATCACTCTGCCGGTAAAAAACACTTCTTTCAATGTCTAATCCACAGGCAAGCCAGGTAGCCGCTACCGAATAGGTGTTTTGCCTAAGCGTTTCTGCATCTTTTATTTGCGTAAGAGAATGAAGGTCTGCAATAAAAATAAAAGAATCATTTTCCGGCTGGTTGGCCATCTCTATTGCAGGCATTATCGCTCCTAAAAGATTCCCCAAGTGGGGAGTTCCTGTACTCTGTACTCCTGTAAGTATTCTGGACATTTACTTCTCAATTTTGATGCAAAGGTAAATTTTTTCTAGAATTGACTCGGTTCATTTTACTACTTTTGATTTTATGCGTTACTTCAAGTGGGCTGCAGTTCTATTGTGGCGAATCTGGTTTTATATTTTAATGATTGTTCTCATAATAATAATGTTACCGGTGCTTGTAGTTTTCACTTCTTCTGAAAAATTTTATCCGGAGTTTTTTATTTGTGCGCGGATATGGGCTAAGATTATAATTTTTGGCATGGGTTTTAATATAAAAACCGTCGCCGAACAAATCCCCGAAAAGGACAGGAGTTATATGCTTGTGGCCAACCATACCTCTATGCTGGATATTATGCTCATGCTTGCAGTAATTAAGCAGCCTTTTGTGTTCCTGGGAAAAGAGGAACTTGTAAAAATTCCTGTTTTCGGATTCGTTTACCGTAGAACCTGCATACTTGTAGACCGTAATAATAACCGTAGCCGTCAGAAAGCTTTTAATGAAGCTCAACGAAGATTAAAACAGAAAAACAGTGTTTGTATATTTCCGGAGGGTGGTGTCCCGCAAGATCAGAATATTATTCTGGATCAATTCAAAGATGGCGCTTTCAGGTTGGCGATAGAACATCAAATTCCTATAATTCCGCTAACTTTTCACGATAACAAAAAGCGTTTTTCTTATAATTTTTTTAGCGGAGGTCCCGGAAAATTAAGGGTGAAGATCCATAATTTTATCTGTACCGAAAATTTGCAACCAAACGACCGCAGAATGCTCAAGGAAAAAGTTCATAAGATCATTCTGGATGAATTGCTAAATCCCGGGCTGCATTAAAATTTAATGCTAATCCCGGAATATATACCAAAATTCACGGGCTGTACGTTCTGCACACTATTAAAGGTATTCAGCTGATATTTGAAAATAGGCTCCAGATTTAGGCTGAATTTGTCACTTAGTTCATAATCCAGTCCCACCCCGATATTAGTACTAAAGCTTGTACTGTTTATGTTGCTCGCTTCACCTAGAACGGTAGTGGTATTGCCCGAATTTAAATCCACCCGGTTCTTATCAAGAAATAAACCGCTGGCACCACCAATTAAATTGAGTCCAAGCTTTTTGTCTACTAAAGCGTATTCTATTTCCAGCGGCACTTCTATAAATCCAAATTGCTGGTTGATCTCACCGGGCGTGAAAATAGCCGAGGTTAGAGAATTGGCTACAGAGGTATTTTCAGCAAATCCGTTATTCATATTGCGATCACTTCTAACATTTATATTTTCAGATGACGGCCGTATGTTTTCGAAACTATTGGACATTGCCATAGGCGAATATGAGATATCCTGGATGTTGTAGCTCATATTAATCTTGCTGATTCCCGTTCTTATCTTAACCTTTTTAGAAACTTCATACGCAACTTTCACTCCGTAGGAAACAGTAACATCTGAGGAAGCTGAATTATTTGAGAACTGTGAAGACAGCTCATTCCCGCTTCCCATATTTTTATAAAAAACGGGTGCGGCGAAGGTTGATAATTCTAATTTTCGTGAATTAGATTCCGAAGTTTCTTCTTCCTCATCGTCTTTATCCTGAAGCTTCTCTTTTTCTATTTGCGAGAGCGCATTTTCTTCTTCGAGAGTTTTTTCAGGTTCTGTAATAATATTTTTTAAGGTATCAGCCTCATTTCCGGCAATTATACCGGAAGGATCTTTAGAGATCACCTCCGGTTTTTTTGCCAATTCCTCTTTTTCATATTCGGAATTATCTTGAGTAATATTTTCTTCTAAAGAAGTTATCCCTGTATCCTTTGAAGGAACTGCACTCTTCTTGTCAAGGGTATAATTTTCGCTAATTTTACTGGATTCCGGCACCTGACTGGCAACTGAATTGTTTGAAGATGAACTATTATCAGAACCGGTTAATGATGAGTTTTTATTTTCAGAAGAGGGATTTTCTTCCACTGTCAGGGTGTCTTCTTCCCGGGTGTTCGTATTTGATTGAGATGGATTTGAATCAGGATCTTTTTTCTGGATATCTTCAGTTTTATCAAAAACAATATTGGGGTCTGAAGGACCTTGCTGTTGATTATCTGTAAAGAGCAGCCCCGCGATTATTACAGTAATAACCGCTGCGATACTGCCTATTTTAAACCATAATGGAATAATAAGGGCTCTTTTTTTCTTCTTTTTATCAAGTTTCCTGGAGATATTTTCCCAGACTTTATCATCGGGATTTACTTCAAAATCCTTGAATTTTTCCTGAAATATCCGGTCTATGTTCTTCTTTTCTTTCATAATGATTGAGCCGAATTATTTGTATTCTGGGATTCTTCAATTTTTTCTTTAAGACTTAACCTTGCTCTGGAAAGATTCGATTTCGAAGTCCCTTCAGAGATATTTAGCATTTTTGCTATCTCCTTATGAGAAAAACCTTCCATAACATACAGGTTAAATACTTGGCGGTAGCGATCTGGCAGGGATTGAATAAGATTCAGTAAATAATCAAGGGAAACACTTTCGTCATCGATCTCTACCTCTTCCTCTGCAAGATTTTCTTCATTAGTAATCTCATAGAGTTTTTGGCTGCGGTGTTTTTGAAGGCAGGTATTAATTACGATCCGCTTCATCCATCCTTCAAAAGATCCCTGATTACTATACTGGGATATTTTCGCGAAAATTGTCAAAAACCCATCCTGCAGACTATCTTCTGCCTGTGCCTGGTTATCAGAATATTTCAAACAAAGCCCGAACAGCTTGCCCGCATATAAGCGGTAAAGCTGTTCCTGTGCTTCTCTGTCCTGATTTTTACAATGACGAATGAGTTTCTCTAAACTCACAAATTTTAGATGTTTTTTGAGATTATTATTCTGTCGTTGACGCTTCGGTTACAGGAACGCTTACATCATAATAAACAGCATTCCCAACTGAGTCCTGCCCCGTCCAGAAATGGAAATTATAATTATCCATTTCATCAATTAATATAGAAAATTTACTGGTTCCGGTACTACCTTCTGCATTTGGATCGCAAAGGGTACTGCTTTTTATGGCGCTAATTGCCGAAACGTAACTTTCCCTTCTGTTTTCAGATGAATTACCTGCGCGTCTTGCGTCCAGTCCGGTAAAAGTAAAACAATCTGAGGCTAATTGGTAAGTAACGGTTACATCATAGGTTTCCCCATAGACAAACTCTTCGGGTAAATCGCTGTTTGTAATTTCGGCAAGTTCATACTGAATGCTCTCGTATCCGCTATCTACAGAACAACCCGTCATTGCAATGACTGCCATCAGGACAAAAACTAACTTCTTCATAAGTATATTTAATTTGCTTTATACTGTAGATGCAAATTTTGAAGAAAGGTTGCGTAGGGATCAAAAAAAATCCCCGAAAGGGGATTCTTATTATTCTTTAGCGACCTTGATCGCTTCTTTTATTTTCTCTTCGAGCTCATCCATGAGGTCGGGATTATCCTTGAGAAGGGTTTTTACAGCATCCCTTCCCTGGCCTAATTTAGTGTCTTCATAACTAAACCAGGAACCACTCTTTTTAATAATCTCATAATCCACTCCAATATCGATGATCTCTCCAATCTTGGAAATTCCCTCACCGTACATGATATCGAATTCGGCAGTTTTAAAAGGAGGCGCTACTTTGTTTTTTACGACTTTCACACGGGTTTTGTTCCCCATTACATTGTTGGCACTATCCTTTATTTGTGTAGACCTTCTAATATCCAGCCTTACGGAAGCATAGAATTTAAGAGCGTTACCACCGGTAGTTGTTTCGGGGTTCCCAAACATAACTCCAATTTTTTCCCTTAACTGGTTGATAAAAATAACCGTGCAGTTGGTTTTACTTATAGAAGAAGTAAGTTTTCTAAGGGCCTGAGACATAAGTCTTGCATGAAGTCCCATTTTAGAATCTCCCATCTCTCCTTCGATCTCACTTTTTGGTGTAAGAGCGGCAACGGAGTCAATTACTATAATATCAATAGCACCAGACCGGATAAGATTATCGGTAATTTCAAGAGCCTGTTCACCATTATCAGGTTGTGAAATAATCAGGTTGTCGATATCCACATCCAGTTTTTCTGCATAAAACCGGTCAAAAGCGTGTTCCGCATCAATAAAAGCGGCGATCCCGCCTTTTTTCTGAGCTTCCGCGATAGCATGAAGCGTAAGAGTTGTTTTACCTGAAGATTCCGGACCATATATTTCAATCACCCTTCCTCTTGGATAACCGCCTACTCCCAATGCCAGGTCAAGACCCAGCGATCTGGTTGAAATGGCGTCTACATCAACTACTACCTGGTCGCTCATTTTCATGACCGTTCCTTTTCCGTAGGTCTTATCCATTTTATCAAGGGTAAGCTTTAACGCCTTTAACTTTGCTTCTTTTTCTTTATCGTTGCTCATATTGAATATTAAATTGAAAGTAAAATAAGGTCTGCTAAAATAAGATAAGTTTTGCTGCAATACAATAAAACTTATCGACGATTCATGGAATATTTCCAAAAATTTGGACAAACATTAATTTCGGCCCCATATATGGCCTGTAAATTGAAAAATGTATCTTTGCAAAAATTTTCTTTAACACTTAAAATATTAGTATAGCATGCAACTGTACAATAAATTGAGCGCTAAAGAAAGAGAAGCTCTTTTAGAAGAAGCCGGCGAAGACAGGCTTACGCTCTCTTTCTATGCTTACGCTAAGATCGGAAACCCCGAATTATTCAGGAATCAT